>URZR01000014.1 GCA_900552425.1 uncultured Collinsella sp.
CTCTTCTTCGTACAGGCGACCGAGCGTGGGGGCATCGACGTTCTCGGCAAAGACCGAGAACTTGCCGGCGCGCAGCTGCGGATCGATCATAAAGCGCACGAGGGGCTCGCCGACAAAGACATAGCGGCGCTTTTCGGCCTGCGCCTTCACAAACTCGCGGACCTCGCGCGAAAGCTCGGGGTAGAACGGGGCGAGCATGGGATCGTCGTCGGCGGCGATCAGGATGGTATAGAGTGCCGGCGCCGTGTTGACGCCATTGATCACCAGAGTCTGATCCTCCATGTCGCGAGCGGCCTGCTTGGCAAGCTTCTTAAAGGAGAACGGGGCACGGGTGGCACCGAAGATGCCGGCCACGTGGTCCTCGAAGATGTTCAGGAAGTTCACGAAAGATCACTCTCCGTATAGGTTCTTTGGTATCCGAGCAAATATAGGCATATCCCAACGATTATAGAGGATAGGGTTCCCGCAACTGCCGCCTTGGCGGCGACCGCGGCTGCAAGGCTGGCAATTTCCATATGGTGTGCAAGACAGGATGCCGCTGCGCAGCCGATGCCGGTGACAGCGATGGCGGCGATTGCGGCAAGGTTTGAGCCCTGATCGGCACGCTTGGCATGGGCATTGAGCAGCGCAGATGACGCCGCGGCAGTTGTCGCGACCAGCGCAAAGGCAGCCCAAAGGAGCGGGTCTTCCAGCGCTGCGGCAACGTTGCCGAGCCCCAGCACGCCTCCGGCTGAAAGCGCGACCGTGGCCAGACGGGCAAAAAGCGCGCCCATGCCCGTTGCCGCGGCAGCGCTTGCCGGGCCGAGCCAAAATGACGCGACGCCGGCGGCGACCCCAGCTGCCAGGAAGGTATTGCCGGTCAGACAGCCAAGCGCAAGCGCGCAGGTGAGTGCGGCGCTCGCGGCAGCCTCGGTGCGACCCCAGGCGATCCACCAACCGGACATGGCGGCGGCAAAGATCACCGCGACGGGCAACATCGACAGGATGCCCTGCGCCTGCATGGTGGCGTTGGCCATGAGCACCAAAAAGCCCACAGCCGAGATGGCCGAGCCAATCTGGGGGGCCAGGCCAGCCGCCGCTCCGATCGCGATTGCCGCAATGACCAGGCCGGGAAGCGCCGCGACCCCGGCCGTTTGCATCAGCAAAAAGCTAAAGGTGCCGCACGTTAGCGCCGAGATAGCGTGCATGGTGTAGTCGCGCGCATGGCTCCAGCGCGTGCCCGCCCAGCCGAGCGCGGGGTCGACCTCGATGGCGTCGTCCTCGTAGTACGACGGCTCGATATCGTCGAGCTCTTGCTCGTCATCCGAAAGCTCGCCAACCATTTGCTCCAGACTGCGACGGCCCTCGCGCACGCTGCCCAGACCGGCAAGGAGTTGGTCGCAAAATGCCTCGATGCTGTTGGGGCGGTCCTGCGGCATGGGGGAGAGCGCGCTCATGAGCGCGGCCTCGGCTCCCGGGGGAAAATGCGGGATGAGCTCGCTGGGGTAGGTGGCGCCGCCGATGATGCGGCCGAGCGAGTCGGCGGGCGTGGCCGCCATAAAAGGAGCGCTGCCGCACAGGCCCTCGTAGATCACACAGGCGAGGGCAAAGACATCGGCGCGTTCGTCGACCGTGCCGGTCTCGATATCGAGCTGCTCGGGCGGCATGTAGCCGATGGTGCCGCCGCGCGAGCCGCCAAAGCCACCGGCGGACGACAGTCGCGCCATGCCAAAGTCGGTGAGCTTTACATTGCCCGAGTGGTCGATGAGCACGTTGGCGGGCTTAATGTCCAGGTGGAGTACGCCATTACTGTGGGCGAAGGTGAGCGCCTGGCCCAGGGCATCGGCAATGGCCGCGGCCTCGTCAAAGGTAAGTGAGTGGCCGTCCACGCGATGCAAAAACTCGGCCAGCGACATGCCATCGACATATTCCATAACCAGGTAGGCATAGGCTGTGTCATGCGTAAAGTCGATGACCTGCACGATATTGGGATGTTGAAGCATGGCGGCAGTGTGCGCCTCGCGCAGGACATCCATGATGTCGCTGGCGGGCATGCCGGCACCGTTGATAAGGGGGATGCGCTTAATGGCGACGCGGCGGCGCAGGTGCGTGTCGCGGCAGATCTCGATGGAGCCAAAACCGCCGGTCGCAAGTGTCTCGAGCGGCTGGTACCGCTTGAGCAGCTCGCGAGAGCTGGTGCCCTCCAAAGGAACGTCCGGCGAGAACCGGGCGGTATGTTGCGAGAAAAGCGGCATGGCCAACCCTCGTGCGTTTAAAGTTCGTTTGCGAGCGGCGGGCGCGGGGCCGAGCCGTTCGCGGTGGCATAGATGCTGCTAGTGTAGCACGCTCGGGCAGATGGCGAGGATAGCGGGATGCGAGGTGGACCGATCGATTCGGCCCGTTTCGGCTCGTTTGGAAAGCGCATCTCAGTTTTCAGCCAAATTATGGGATGCGCTTTCCAAATGGGGTGGGCTGCGGAAACTGCATCCCAGAATATTGCCCTGGAACGGGATGCGCTTTCCGAACCGGCGTCCAAAAGGAAACCGCATCCCGCTTTGATGTGGGGACTGCGAACAAAAGCCGGACCGTGATCTGGCGCGGATTGGAGTTCGCCTGAATCATTGATGCTGGCTGGTGTGAGAACAGAGATAAACGAGCGGCTCGAGCGATATAATGACACGCTATGGAGGCCGTATGCTCTTTTCCCGCCGTTCTGCTGCATTTGCCTGCGCCATTGCGCTTGTCGTAATGGCGGTCACCCCTTATCACCGGTTTTCATCTTCAATCGGCCTAGCGTCAGGTGCAATGACCTGGCTCGTTATCCTGGGCGCATGCCTCGCGGCGTTTGTTCATGGTGCTGCGCTATGCAAGGGGGGAATGAGAAGGCCGAGGCATCTCGGTGCCATCGGTGTTTTCCTTGGTGTTATTGCAACGGTTCCCGAATGGGCCGACCTGGCTTTCTATGCTCGCGGAGACTCTATTCCAATCGTGTTTGCACCGATTTGGTTGTTACATGGCGTTTCGTGTGTCTCGTGCTTTGTTGGATCGCTGCTTCTCTCATATGTTATTTGGGGCACGGCGGACTCTCCTTTGACGCAGAGGTCGACACGGACTGACGAAAGGGAAACTCGTCACCCGCAGGACGCGATTTTTACAGAAACAATAGCCGTCATGTCTTGCCTGCTGTTTTGCTGTCGAGTTTCATGGAGAGTCGTTCCCGAGCCATGGGGGATGCCCCCTGTAACGGCCGCGTCAATTGGCCTTGCGCTTTTAATTCCGTTGGTCTATCTCGCATTGACTGTGGCCCCGCCGTTTTGCCGCCCTCGTGCCTTTGGCCATGGGCGGCGCGACGTGTTTGCCTGTTCTGTGCTCGTAGCAGTTCCTATTGGTCTTATTCCGGCTGTTGAGGCGGCATACTTCGCAAGCGATGCCGTGGTCATTGCATTGCTGGCGATGGGGTCCGTTATCGCTGCTGCCTTCGTATGCATGTTGCTAAGGGGGAAACGGGACAACAATTCGGATATCGCCTGTGCGTCCGACACATTCGATGCGGGGGTGTTTTCCCCTGCCCTGTCGCCTAGAGAAGAGCAGTTTGTTCGACTGCTGCTCAAAGGGAAAACGCCGGCGGAAATTGCCAAGGAGACGGATACGAAGCCATCGACGGTGCGAACAACGCTTCACCGAGCATACGGGAAGGCGTCGGTTGCGGGCTCACGCGAGCTCGTGGCGCTGTTTGCGGGTGAGGGCGATACTGTAGGGCATGAGCTACCGCAGCGGCATGCTGACGATATGGTGGCATCAGCTCGAACGCGCCGGCTGTTTCGATACCTGCTCACATTATTTTTTATCCTCCTTGCGGCTGGCCCCTTGGTAATGGCGGATAGCGATTGGGGGTCCGGTGTTTCGCGGGCTGTCGCCTTTTCCCTCTTAAGCTACGCATTGGGTCTCGGACTGCTTCTGTCGCTACGCTACGCGGGTGGAAAAGCGAATCGTGGCGCTGCGCTGGATAGAGCGGGTGAAGCGATTTGGCTCGGAAGCCCGTACGTATGGGCGGTGCTATCTGCTGTGGAATGGTCTTTTATCTATATCGCGGCATTGATGTGCATACGCGTTCCGTTGATGGCTGTGCCGGTCCTGTTTTGCGGCGTGGCGTCTACGGCTTCGCTCGCTGTTGGGCTGCGTCCGTTTAAGGTGCATGCCCATGCTCGGGCTATCGTGCCGTTGGTGTCAATGGGCACGGTTGCCTTAATCTATGCGGTCGCTAGGGGGCGAATCCATGGACTTGCGGTGCTGACGGGGGTGCTGCTCACATATATAGTGATGCGAAGCTGTCCGCAGCGCAAAATGCTTGGGATATGGATGCTTTGCTTCGGGGCGACGGCTCCTGTTTGGGCTGTCTTGCTCAATATGGTGCAGGATCTGACGGTTTTCGAGCCGTTGTTCCTCGCGTCGTTGTTGGGGCAAAGTTCGGCTGTCAACGTCGTCGTGGCAACGGTGATTGTTTGCTGGTCTGTGCCCATGTTCGTTACGCACATCGCGCTCGCCCGCTCGGTTGAGGACGAGAAGGCCGTCTTGGAGTACCGGGCGAACGGGTCCACCGAAACGGCCCGCGTGCGCCAGCTGGCCCTGCTTACGTCGCGCTCCCTTTCTGATGTTCAGTCGCAAATTTTGCTGATGACGGCAGAGGGGGCAACGACAAAGGCCATTGCGGAGGATGTCGGTTACGCTGCATCTACGGTGCAAGCGCTGCGGTCTGCATCTTACCGCCAGTTGAAGATCAAGAATAAGGCGGAGCTAATTTTATTGTTATCGCAGGTAAATAACGTGTAAACGCCTGAGCAATCAACTCAATAGCGGGTGTTTACAGACATCTTTCTCTATTCATGCGAAGGTTGCCGTGCGTCGACGCATTGTTAGCCGCTTTTGATTGGAGAAGGCCATGATTAAGCCAAGGAGCGCTATTGCTCGAATCGGAGTCGGCTTGGTGATTGCAGCTGGTCTGTCCCTAGGGGTTCCCGCTGCATCGTTTGCACAAGAGGAGTTTGACACCTCTCAGGTTTCCAGCATTACTCAAAACGCCGATACGGGAATTACGACCTGTACGAACAATGCCGATAAGGCATTTAGTTTTCAATGTGCCGGGACGAGTGCAACTGGCTACCGTCAAAAGGATGATTCCTCATCGCTCTATCTGGATATCCAGGGCCATACGGGAAATCCGCTTCGGTTATATACAGACGGTGCGTATAACACAAGCGGTAGCGGCAGCATGAATTGTACTCAGGGAACGTATCGTTCGAATCACAAGGGACAGTGGGAAATGTATAACCTCGTCCGTGAGAACGGGCGATCTGCGGCGCGACTGACTGCATGGGCGGAGTCTGGCTACGGCACTGTTATTGGTGTATGGAGCCCCGACTGCGTCGGGCATTTCCACAAGCTTCCCGCATAGTTGTTTGAAATGGCTCCCTTCCGGCTTTCTGGGTCGGAAGGGGGAGGAGGACGTATGAACCAAAAGCTCGCAAGATACGAACTGTCGAAAACGATTAGACGTCCAGCTTTTATCCTTGCTCTCTTGATTGCGGTCGCAGTTGCAATAGCTGCCGCGCTGGAGCCGTGGGCAAATTTGGAAAAAGAGCGTCACAACCTTCTTTCTTTTGGTTACGGCGTTGGCGTGCAAGCCGAAAATTATCTCGGTCAAACACGTGAAAGCAGCTTCGGTAACTGGATTGTTGTGAGCGCGAACGCGCCACTGTCTGCGTCGGTGTTTTTCTATGCACTGCCCCTGCTTGCAATGTTGGCTGGATCTTGGTCGTGTCTCTTTGAGCGTTTGAGTGGTTATGACATGCAGATATGCACGCGCGTTTCCAGAAAGGCGTACGTGAACGTAAAGATGCTGTCTGCTTTCCTCTCCGCGTTTACAGTGACTGCCATTCCTCTGCTCGTCAATTTCCTGATCGTCTCGATGCTTTTTCCTGCGTATCTTCCTCGGGTCGATGAGTCGACTTACGTAGGACTTTACCTGCATAGCTACTTCTCCGGTCTATTTTATTCGCATCCTTTGTCATATGTGCTCGCATACACGCTGTTCGATGCTGTCACGCTCGGGACTTTATCCATGGCTGTAACTGGCTTCTCAATTTTGTTTCGTAGCAGAATCAAAGCGATAATTGTCCCGTATCTGCTAATGGTTGCGTGGCATTTTGCAAATGGCTGGATCTTCGGCGTAATGGCTTGTGTGGGGTTTAACTGCAATATCCTCAACAGCATCAGGTCGGAATCGCTGAATAACTGGCCAGACATTCGAGCCGGTTTTGCGGAAATCATATTATTGACCCTTGCTTCGTTGGCTTTTTCTGGGGCGTGGAAAAGACGCGAGGTGGTCTGATGCTGTTTAGGCTGGTCGCCGCGGACCTGAGGACCGTTTTGAAGAAGAACATCCTTACTTTTATTGCGATTGCGGCAGTGACCGTTGCGAACTTGGTGTACGCCTACGGATTGTCTTCTGTGTATGGGGTTAGAACGGATACCTTGGGGTTTGCGGATAATCTTGCGCTCGTGTTTGCCGGATCTGCTCCGTTTGAGCCTAGGCCCGGGGTCATGTTTGTGCCTCCGCTAGGATGGCTATTTCTCATTCTGCTTATTCTCTATACAACACTCGATTATCCGACCGAATCGTTGCACGGGTTTGGTTTGCAAGCGCTTGTTCGATGCCGGGCAAGAACCCTTTGGTGGGTCTCGCGTTTTATCTTGGTGGCGGCAGTAACGGCATTTTCACTGCTCGTGGTGGTTTGCTCTGTTGTGATTTGGAGCTTGGTGGTGAGCTCCTCGTTCAGCGCGGTCATTCATGGTGAGTCGCTTCAGCTGGCTAATTTGGCGCCGTGGTTTCTCAAAGCTGCCGAGGCAGATGCGCTGCCGTTTTTCATAGGTCTCTTATTTGCTTTTGAGGCGCTTGCGTTTGCGCAGGCAGCGGTTGGGTTTGTGCTTGGGTCGTCAGTCTCGTTTGTGGTTTTAATGAGCTACCTGATCTGCTCGGCATATGCACGGCATTGGGCGCTATTGGGTAACGCCTTGATGCTGTTGCGCTGGGGCGGAATTGTCAAAGA
Source organism: uncultured Collinsella sp. (assembly GCA_900552425.1). Taxonomy (GTDB): domain Bacteria; phylum Actinomycetota; class Coriobacteriia; order Coriobacteriales; family Coriobacteriaceae; genus Collinsella. The sequence goes on from URZR01000014.1 coordinate 7,086, forward strand.
TGGAATCGCGGCGGGCTCGAGTGTCTTGTCATCAATTGGGCTTATGTCGTTATGCCTATCGTTGGGCGGACTGTGGTTTCGAAGGGCAGACCTTTTAGAAAAGGGGGACAAGATATGAGCGTGATCGTTAGGGACGTATCGAAGCGCATGGGCAAAAACGATGTTCTGCGCAACGTGTCCATCGAGGTTGACCCTGGGACTGTGGTCGGTCTTCAGGGGATAAACGGTTCGGGTAAGACCATGCTTATGCGAGCGGTCTGCGGATTGATCAAGCCTACCGAAGGCGAAATCTCTATCGATGGCCAAAGGCTTGGGGCGGACATCTCGTTCCCGCCGAGTCTGGGGATGTTGATCGAGGCGCCTTCCTTTTTGGGATATCTGTCTGGCTACGACAATCTGGAGCTCATCGCCCAGATCAAGGGCGTTGCCACCCCCGAGGACATTCGCTCTGCCCTGCGGCTCGTGGGGCTCGATGCAGACGAAAAAAAGAAGTTCCGAGCATACTCGCTTGGGATGAAGCAACGTCTGGGGATAGCTGCGGCAATTATGGAAAAGCCGAAGCTACTCGTTCTCGATGAGCCAACAAATGCCCTCGACGAAGCGGGCGTGGAAATGCTCAAGCGCGTTGTGGCGATGGCGGCATCAACGGGTCGCGAGGTCCTTCTGTCCAGCCATGACGGAGAGGTGCTCGAGGAGCTGGCCGATCGGGTTTACTGCATGCGCGACGGTGCCGTTGTGAAAGTTCGGGAAAGGTCGTGAGCGCGATGAAGAAGACCCTGTGGACAAGAAGGTCGGCGCTCGCGCTTTTCGGCTGTGCTGCTGCCGGCCTTGCGGGCATGAGGGTGAGCGCCGTTAACGGGAACCGGACGGTCATTCCTGAGAAATACTATGCGGAGGGCGAATGGCTCTCGATGGATGGGGCGTTTCTGGGGTCGAAGGATGTGGCGACTGACGGGTATTCGTTTTGCATAGACGGGGCGGAGCTGCTCACGCCGCGCGAGTATCTCAAACGAGCACATGACGATTATTCAAAATATGGCACCGTGGATACGAAAACGAGACTGAAGGATGCCGACATCACGTGCGTTATCGCCGTAAAGATGCGTGTCAGAAATAGGGATAATATCGACGGTGGAATCAAAGCGTATGTTTGGCATCTGGTTCCGGAGTCTGCGCCAAACTATGATTTTGTAGTCAATACCGATCTGATAACGCAAGCCATGCCGGTCCTTGGCGGCTCTGCTGCGTTTGCCGTGGAGGTTGGGGCAGAAAACGAGTTGCTCGTCCCATTTATGATGCAGAACACCAACGACTATTTCGAAGGTTACGAGACCGTCCGTTTTGAGAAAGCATTTCCCGGGACTTACACGATGAAGATGACCGATCTGCCGGAGCGGAGGCTCTTAAGGTTTGAAGTGAAATAGCTCGAGAGCAAGGCAAAACGGGTCCATTGGCGGTACGCGCGCCCGATTCCAGGCGCCCCGGCCCGGAATCGGGCGCGGGACGAGGCGCCTTCGGTGTCGGCCGGCCTACCGCTTCTTCTTGCTCTTCTTCTGCTTGCGCTGCTTGCCCTTGGTCTCCTGGGGCTTGTCGCCCTGTTTTGCTTCGGCAGCGGCCTTTTCTGCCTTCATCTTCTTGCGTTTGGTCTCGATGCGGAGTTTTTTGTTGATGCGGGCCTTGAGGAAGGGACCGAACTGCTCGGCATCGCCGCGGACAAAGGTGTCCTTAGGGATCGTCACGCCCTGGTCGGCGAACATGGCCACAAAGATGCGCTCGCCGTCGAGCACGTGGTCGAGCTTTTCAAACGGGAAGAACTGCGACTTGCCGCTCGTGCCCCAAACCATCAGGCCGTCCTCGTTGGCGGCGACGCGGCGATAGCGGCCACCCATGGACTCGTCGGCCTCAACGGCGTCGATAAAGTCGCGGGCGAGGGTGTGGTGCAGGTTTTTGCTCCACCAGGCCAAAAAGGCGCCGAATACGATCAAGACGACGCCAAACTTGATCCAGTTGCCGCCGGCCACCAGCATGCCGATGCCGATGAGCGCGGCAATTGCCGCGGCGACATACAGCGAGCCGCGACGCCTGGGCGAGGCGACCAGGCGGGCGAAGTCGGTGACGAGGTCGTTTTCGTATTGGTACTCGTTGAGGTACAGGATGCCGTCGTCGGCTGCGGCCTGCTCCTCGAGCGCGACCTCGACCTGGTCGGCTGCTTCGGAGGGAACGAGGTTGCTCTCTGCGTCTGCCATGCTCTTTGGACTCCTATCGCGGCGGGCTCGCCGTACGGGTTATTATGGAATGCAGTATGCCGTGCGACCGCATGGCCGCCGCGGCAACAAGACTCAGTATACCCGGGGGAGCACCCATGGAATCGTTGTACCGAAAGTATCGCCCGCTCACCTTTGACTCCGTGGTGGGCCAGCAGCATATCGTCTCGACGCTCGAGCACGCCATCACCGAGGGGCGCCTGTCCCACGCCTACCTGTTCTGCGGACCGCGCGGCACGGGCAAGACCACCATGGCGCGCATTCTGGCCAAGGCGCTGCTGTGCCGCAATGCCGAGGCGGCGCGCGCCGAGGGTGCAAGCGGCTGCATGCCCGACGGTACTTGCGAGGAGTGCGAGCTCATTGCCGAGGGTAACCACCCCGATGTCTACGAGCTCGATGCCGCCTCCCGCACGGGCGTGGACAATGTGCGCGAGGAAATCATCAACTCCGTCAACTTTGCCCCGGTGCGCGGCAAGTACAAGATCTATATCATCGACGAGGTCCACATGCTCACGACGGCGGCGTTCAACGCGCTGCTCAAGACGCTCGAGGAGCCGCCGGCACACGTGATCTTTGTGCTGTGCACCACCGACCCGCAAAAGATTCTGGAGACCATCCTCTCGCGCTGCCAGCGTTTCGATTTCCATCGCATCGGCAACGAGGATATCGAGCGTCGCCTGGCATACGTGTGCGAGCAGGAGGGCTTCGATTACGACGATGAGGCGCTGGCTATCGTGGCGCGCCATGCCAAGGGCGGTATGCGCGACGCGCTGTCCACGCTGGAGCAGCTGAGCGTCTTTGGCAACGGTTCTGTGCATGCGGACGACGCCCGCTCGCTTTTAGGCGAGGTTTCGGACCAGATTCTGGGCGAGTTTTCCCGCGCCATTGCCGATCGCGATGTTGCCGAGCTCTATGGACTGATCCGTGCGCAGGTCGAGGAAGGAAACGACCTGCTGGAGCTGACGCGCGACCTGGTGGCGCATGTGCGTGACGTGTACGTTGCCTGCGTTGCCGGTGCCCGTGCCGAGCTGTTTGAGGGCGGCTCCGAGCAGGCCGAGGCGCTTGCTGCCGAGGCCGCTGCCTTTGGCGAGCATCCTGCCGACCGCCTGGCCCGTGTGCTGACGGTGCTCGACGATGCCGCACTGGAGATGAGGGGCGCGAGCGACGTGCGCCTGGTGCTCGAGATCGCCTGCACGCGCCTGGCACGTCCCGAGGCCGATTTAACGATTGAGGCATTGGCCGAGCGCGTGGCCCGCTTGGAGGCCATGGTTGCCAACGGCGCCGTGCCGGCGAGCGTGGCTGCTGCTCAGGCCGCCGCGCCTGCAGCATCCGTACCCGCTGCTGCCCAACAGCCGACGCTAATTTCGGGCGCTCGTGCTGCCGCTCCGGCGGCATCCGCTGCCCCCGCTGCTACGTCCGCGCGCCAGGGCGGTATGCCTTGGGACCGTGGTGCTGCTGTTCCGGCTGCCCAGCCTGCGTCCCGTTCTGCGTCCGTGTCAGCTTCCAAGCCTGCAGCGCCTGCACCTCAGCCTGCGCCGACTCCGACGCCTCAGCCCGTTGCGGCTCCCGCGCCTGCCACCGCTCCGGCACCTAAGCCCCAGTCCAACAATGCCGCCCAGGTTGCCGCCGCCGGTACTGCCGAGACGCCCGCGGTCGAGGATGCCGGAGAGCTGCAGCGCAAATGGGCCGAGGTTGTCGAGCGTGTCAAGGCGCGTCAGGCTTCCTACGCGGGGCTTTTGCTCAATGCCCGCGCCACGGCTGACGACGGCTCCAGGCTCACGGTCTCGTTCCCCGCGGGCTCGACCTTTGCCATCAAGATGCTTGGACGCGCCGACACGCAGTCGGTGGTCCTGCCGACAGTCAGTGCGGTCTTCGGTCGTCGTACCGTCGACTATGTCCTGGATGGGGGTGGCACGCCGGCTCCTCAACATGAGGAGCATTCTCCATCTGCACGGGCTGCGGCATCTGCGGACCCGCAACCCGTGTCCTCGGCGGCCCCTGCATCCTCGAGCGCCAGCGCGACGCAGCCAAAAGCAGCATCGATAGCGGCGCCGACCCCGTCGGCGCCTAAGCCCGTCATGGCCAAACCGGCTGCTCCGACACCCGCGCCCAAGCCTGCCTCGCCCGCGCCCAAGTCGTCTGACCTGGGCAAAGCCCCCTGGCTGCGCTCCGACAACCCCGCCGGCGCTCCTGCCACGGGCAAGCTCCCGACCGAGCCCGCGCCCCGAGCGCCCGAGCGCGCGTCCGCTCCCAAGGCTCAGCCCGCCGCGCCGTCTGCGCCATGGGAATCCGAGCAGGTTCCCTACGACGATGCCATGGTTGGCGGTTTTGTTGCCGATGCTGGTGGGGACGATCTGCCTCCGTTCGACGTGCCGGGTGCGGCGTCCGCGCCCAAGTCCGCTGCAACTGCCCCCAAAGAGGAGGACGCTCCTGCAGCTCCCTGGGAGTCCAACTCCGGTGCGGGCGGCCCCTTCGGCCATCAGGGTGCAGCCCCGAGCATCCCGCAGACCGAGGACGAGGCCAAAGCCCTCATCCGCAGCGTCTTCGGCCAGTCCACCATCTTCAAGCCGGTGGAGTAGCTGCGCAGGCGGGTATACTGCTCAAGAAGAGAGCCCCTTGCCCGGGCGCATCTGTATTTCGGACATGTGCAACGTGGTGCCGCGTATATCGCATTCGAGCAGACAGGCGCGTGACGGTCGGCCTAGGATGCTGAGGTCGATACGATACGTCGCATGGCTGTCCGTGTACTCGACTTGCTCGGCGTTGACGGTTGCTCCGATTGTAAATAAAGAGCCCAGTTCGGCATCGACAATCTTGGAGTCCTTTATCTTGACCTTGAACTCTTGGTAGAGGGACGGGCTGTTGTAGTAAATGGTTCGGGTTCCGTCGGTGCATTCATCGGTCGTCTCCCATTTGACGACGGGCTGGTCCGAGCTGGCTATCAGCAGTTCTGCTCCAAAAGCTATGGCATGGGTGATGATAACCAGTAATACCCAGACGACAAAGAGATAGAGAACCACATATGCAACGGGGTGTTTTGAGCGGATGTTTTGGAGTACGGCTGGGACATTCACGAGGGCACCTCCAAATCGTCATCTATGACAATCAAATTATACCCAGCCGCCATGCGTGCCGCCTCGAGCAGCGGCTCGGCATTTTGCCATGTAGCCTTGTAGCCCTACGCATAAACTGCCTGGTTCCAGCTCTGCTAGATGTAGCTTGAGATAATTATGCAACCTTGCATAATTCGACCTTGCATAATCTTGGGCGTGCGTCACGCTCAAGGACATGTATATCGACTGAGGTAGCGTGTCCGCCCCGCTCTCTGGCTTCGCGCCGTGGTACGATTTTTGAGTTTGAAAGTCCCGCCGTGCTCCGGCTGTCCTTGCAGCTCGGCGCGCGGCCGCACGTAAAGGAGCCATCATGGCCGGTATGAACATGCAGCAGATGATGAAGCAGGCCCGCAAGATGCAGGAGCAGCTTGCCGCCGCGCAGGAGAACCTCAAGTCCCAGACCGTCGACGCCTCTGCCGGCGGCGGTATGGTCAAGGTGACCGTTAACGGCGAGATGGAGCTCGTCAACCTTACCATCGACCCCGATGCCCTCGATCCCGAGGACGTCGATATGCTGCAGGACATGATCATGGCTGCCGTCAACGAGGCCGTCCGCGGCGTCAACGAGCTCGCCAACAAGCAGATGGGCGCCATCACCGGCGGCCTCAACATCCCGGGCATGCCGTTCTAAGACACGCATATATATGAGTGCGAATCACAGTCTGCAAAAACTGCTCGATGAGCTGGGTCGTCTGCCGGGCATTGGTCCCAAGTCAGCTCAGCGCATCGCCTATTACCTGTTGGAGGCTGACGCCGAGGAGGCGCGCCGCCTGGCCGAGGCCATCCTGGAGGTTAAGCAGGAGGTTCACTTTTGCAGCCGCTGCTTTAACTACGCCACGGCCGACGAGTGCTCCATCTGCCAGGACCCGATGCGCGATACCACTCGCATTTGCGTGGTGGGCGAGCCGCGCGACGTCCAGGCAATCGAGCGCACGGGCAGCTACCACGGTCTCTACCACGTATTGGGCGGCGTGATCAGCCCCATGGACAAGATCGGTCCCGAGCAGCTGCATATCCGCGAGCTGCTGGCGCGCCTGGGCCACGAGGACATCCACGAGGTCATCATCGCCACCAACCCCAATATTGAGGGCGAGACCACGGCGAGCTACCTGGCCCGCACTATCAAGCCGCTGGGCGTCGAGGTGTCGCGTCTGGCGAGCGGTCTGCCCGTGGGCGGCGACCTGGAGTATGCCGACGAGCTTACGCTTGGCCGCGCTATCGAGGCCCGCCGCGCGATCTAGGCGGCGTCAGCTTCGCGGCATGTCCCGTCGGCCTGCCGCACGGGGTGCTCATAATTGGGCGCGCGTTCATGCATTTGTTGTGCAACAAACCTGCTTTTCATCCGCTTATCGCGTGTATGGGTCCGCTTGTACCTCGTATTTGCCCATTCGTTGCGCAACCTTTTGGGTTCGCTGATACACTCAAATATGGATTCGAATGAATGCGCCGCTCCCGAGCGGCGTGTTTTTGTTGGAGGAGAACGCATGCGGCCCGGTGGCACTCAGACAAAGCGCGGCGCCGCGGTGCGCATGCGACGCCGACTGGGCTTGGCGCCGCGGGCGTACGCACTGCTGTCTTGCTCGCTGGTGCTGGTCATAGCTGGCGTTTCTGCCTATGGCATGACCGTGCCGTCCATGATGCAGGCACATGCCGCACGCGAACCGCACGTGGGGCATGAGGTCAAAAGTGATCTGGGCACCACGACTGGATATGCTTGGGCAAGTGTGGTCGCGCATATTGTGTTTGGCGCCGACGACGCGGACGGCGCCGAGGCCCCGGACAATGAAGTCACGCTTGCCAATGGCAAAACCATCGTGCTCACCAACACCAAGATCATCGATCGGTTGTCCAACAATAGCGTGGCGGCAACGGTGAATAAGGTCGAGCGGCAGAAGGAGCAGGACGCCCAGCAGTCCGGAAAGCCCGGTAGCTCGGATACTTCTGGCTCCGGCTCGGATTCGTCGAGTTCGGGCGGCGGCTCTGGGCCGGGTTCCTCTGCCGGAGGGTCTGGAAACGGCGGCTCGACGGGCGGCAACGCTGACAACGATGCAAACTCCGGTGGCCTTTCCGCTGCTGAGGAAGAGAGCATTCACAGTTGGCTTGTGACCAAGTACAACATGCTCGACGGCTATGTTTCTCGTGCCAATGACGTGGTCTCGACCTATAACTCTACGGGAGATCCCAGGCCGTGCGACAGCCTGGTCGGGGAGATGTTTGTCATTCGAGCCGAGTTCGGTCGTCAGACATTCTCGCCCCGGTCAAAGTGGTATCAGCAGTATGCCAATCTGTGGGGCTGTTACACCAACCTATGTCAATGGGTCGGCCATTACGGCGATGATGACGTCGCGCTCGGTAACTTCAACAATAACGTGGCGGCGCTTGCCCTATGATGACCGATCTTGCATCCACCACACCGCAATCGCTCGGTCGCGATCCCATGGTCGGCCTGCGCCTGGCGCGTGTCGACGGGTTTGAGCCGGCCATTGCGCTCGGTCAGGACGAACTGCCTGCCTATCTGCGTCGTTTTACGATGCTGTTTGCCGACGATGCCACCATGCGCCGTGGCGGTATCGGCCGCGTGACGCGTGCCGTCAACGCCCAAGGCGAGGCCGTAGCACTCAAACAGCTCATCTTGCCGACGCGCGATGAGTTTGACGACGATGCCGCCCATGAGGCGCTGGTCGCCAAGTTCAAAGCGGCGTTTCGCGAGGAATATGAATGCCATCGTGCCCTTTCGGGCCTTAAGGGCTTTCCCCGCCTCTATGGCTGGGGCGAGGTTGACGGTGTGCCTGCAATTGTCATGGAATGGGTCGAGGGCGAGACGCTCGCCCGCTTGCGCTCGCGCTTTGCCGTGGACGATGCCGGCCGCCTGTCGCCGCTTGTGGCGGCGCGCTTGGGGCGCGACCTGTTCGACCTGCTCTGCCGCATGAGCCTGGTGGGGGAGGGCTTTGTCCATCGCGATATCTCGCCCGCTAATATTATGGTGCGTACGGCGCGTCTACCGCTTGACCGGCAGCTTGCCGAGGGCACCTTTGACCTGTGCCTGATCGACTTTGGCTCGTCGCTGGCGCTCGAGCCTGCGTCGGCCGTGGCCGGTACCGGCGGCAAGGCGTCGTTTACGGAGCGCTATGCCACGCTGCGTCGCGCGACGGTGGCCTACGCTCCGCCCGAGATGCTCACCGACGATATTCCCGACCTGCGCGCTTTGCGTATGTCGCCGGCGATCGACGTCTATGCCGCAGCAAGCACGGTTTACGAGCTCATTGCCGGCGCCGCGCCATACGAAGCCGCGCCGAGCACTTCGGGCACCTCGGGTTCGCGCAAAAAGACGCGCGACATCGCGAGCCCCTACCGTCTCAAGATGGACACGCTGCCCGACTATCCCATTGGTGCCCATGCACCCGGTTGCGATTTGACTCAGCTGCTTCGTCGTGAGCCCGATGTGGCGCTCGCCGCGGCCGAGCAGGCCCAGCAGCTGGGGCTTGAGCCGGATTCCGAGGAGCTACGCGATGCGCTGGCGTTTGTCGATGCCCAGCTGTTCGACGTGGTGATGGCCTGTCTGTCCAGCCATCAAAAAGATCGTCCCGAGCCGGCGGCGGTCGAGGCGGCGCTCTCGGCGTTTTGTGAACACTATGCGCAAAATGTCGGTCGTTCGCTCCGCGGCGAGCCGCTCACGCCGTGCCCCATGGATGCGTCTGGCCGCGCGGTTCGTCGCGCGCTGATGGTCGGCGCGACGGTCGTCTGTGGCGTGGTTTGGGCTGTGGTCGTGGTTTCGGCCGCGCTGCTGGCGTCGGGCGCTCGCGTGACGGCGACTTTGGGACCGCTCATGTGGTCTGGGTCGCTACCGGGTATTATTGCCGCACTGGCGTTGGCGCTGCCGGGCATAGCCGGCGTTGCCGCGGGGGCACTTGCGCGCAATCGGCGCTCGGGGTTCCTGCAGGGTGTGCTTGCGCTTTCTGCCTGCGAGGTTCCAGTACTGGTTGTGGCTGCATGTAGCGTATTTTCCCAACGCGCCGTGATGGGCGGCCTTGTTGCCGCTCTGGTTGCAACCTATACGCTTACGTGGTTTTTGCTTGCGATGGGCTTTGCCTTTGAACTTCCCGTTTCGGCACCGCGACGCACAAAAGCCCAGATGGCGACTCCGCTTGCCGGTGGAGCCGCAGCTGCCCGTACTTTTGGCGGACCTGTCGAAGTATCGTCCGATTCTATTTCTACGACCAAGGAGGCCTAGGTCATGGCATCTCAAGTTAAGCTCACCCCATGCGGGGCCATGTTTGACATCTTTAAGCGCGCGGCGCATCTGAGCCATATCGAGCTGTGCGGCCTGGTGCTTTCGTCCCGTCCGCTCGCCGACGGCCGCAGCCCGCAGAGCCGAGCCGCCGATCGCTCTTGGGTTTCCCGCTTTATCGTTCGCGCGCCGGTCGGCACGCTTCAGCAGCGCTACTTTGCCGAATACGGTACCTCGGCTGCGCGTATTATGTCGCAACTGGCCCTGCGCCAGCGCAATCCCATGGACTCCACGGCTGTGATCAATATGGTGTGCGGTCCTGCAGGTGAACCGATGGTACGCGCGCTCGAAGAGTGCCATCAGGACACGAATCTCTATCGCAACGCGCTCGATCGCCTGTCCCAGGCGGCGGAACTCATGCCCGCCGAGCGCGCCGAGACCATCCTGGTGCTGTTTGTCGCCGTGGGTTGCTCGGCAGATGTCCGCTCGTCGGTGACTTATGCCATCGACTACGCTCATGCGACCTGTGGCGGCGCCACGTCGACGCCGCGCTCGCTGAGCACATCTTCGGTCGCGGGCGAGCG
>URZR01000015.1 GCA_900552425.1 uncultured Collinsella sp.
TGAGGACGATGGCAAGCTGGTGTGGGAGTGCCCCAACTGCGGCAACCGCGACCAGGAGAAAATGAACGTCGCTCGTCGTACGTGCGGCTACATCGGTACCCAGTTCTGGAACCAGGGTCGAACCGAGGAGATCCGCGACCGCGTGCTGCATCTCTAATAACCACCTCAGGCTGCCCCGTAGCGAGGCCCCGGACCTTTACTCGCTATTTCGGACAGTCCTGGCTCACGACGGAGGCGCCACTGGCGCCTCCTGTTCGTGCGGAACTCATATCGAGCAAAGGTCCAGGCCCTCGCTACGGGGCAGCCGAGCTGACGTAGCTGAGATGCAGCACACAGCCTGCTCGCTCCTCGAAGTTCTTAGCGGAAATGAGTTGACCTGCGACAACGGTCTGCTTGCGATAACGGTTGAGCTGCAGCATTGTTTTTATTGGACCTCGAACCCTATACTCGATGTTCGCTGAGTTCATTGAGTATCGCTCGCGAGGGGTCTGGAGTATATCGTCCCGCCCGCAGTTTCGCAGGCCGAAGGCCGAGAATGTTTGAGGACGGGATGATATGCTCCAGACCCCCAGGAAGGTTACTTATGAACTACGCGAACATTAAGTATTTCGACATTGCTGATGGAGAAGGCGTCCGTACTTCTCTGTTTGTAAGCGGGTGCCGTCGTGGGTGCAAGAATTGCTTTAACTCTGTTGCGTGGGACTTTGCTGCGGGTGAGCCGTTCGATCGTGCCGTCGAGGACAAGATTATCGAGAGCCTCGATCATCCCTTTATCGATGGTCTGACGATTCTGGGCGGCGAGCCTATGGAGCCCGAGAATCAGGCGGGGCTCGTTGAGTTTGTCGAGCGTGTTCGCGCGGCCTATCCAGTGGGGTCGGGGAAGACCATTTGGTGCTTTACCGGTGACGTGCTCGAGGAGCTTATGCCGGGCGGCCGTCATCATACCGAGGTGACTGACCGCATCCTTGCCTGCCTCGACATGTTGGTGGACGGCCCGTTTGTTCAGGACCTGTACGATATCTCGCTGCGCTTTAGGGGTTCGAGCAACCAGCGCGTGATCGATATGAACGCTACGCGCGCCCGTGCTGAGCGCGAGGGCGTTGCGCTTTGTGATGCGGTTGAACTTTGGCGCGATGATCCGGTCTATTCGACCCATACTATGTAGCTTGTGGTCGATGCCGGAGGGCGTGGTACCATAGTGCGAACGTGAAATCGGAAAAGTGAGGCCCAGATGGTCGATCAGGAAAAAGTCGAGGCCGCCATTAAGCTGTTGCTTGAGGGCATAGGCGAGGACCCAACTCGTGAGGGCCTGCTGGAGACCCCGGCGCGCGTTGCCCGTATGTATGGTGAGATCGCCGGCGGTATGGACCAGAGTGCCGAGGAACACCTGTCCAAAACCTTTGCCGTCGCTTCGAACGATTTGGTTATCGAGCGCGACATCACGTTCTACTCGCTGTGCGAACATCATCTGCTGCCGTTTTATGGCAAGGCCGCCATTGGTTATATCCCTAACGGTCGGGTGGCTGGGCTTTCCAAGCTCGCCCGCACGGTTGAGGTTTATGCCCGCCGTCTGCAGCTGCAGGAGCAACTGTGCGCACAGGTTGCCGATGCCCTCATGGATTATCTCGCTCCCCAGGGAGCGATTGTGTTGATGGAGGCCGAGCATATGTGCATGACGATGCGTGGCGTGCAAAAGCCCGGCACCAAGACCGTGACGCTTGCTCGCCGCGGCGTCTTTGAGACCGATCCCGCGCTCGAGGAGCGTTTCTTTAGGATGCTGGGCCGCTAACCATGAGAGTCGTCAACGACTTTACATCGAAGACCGATGAGGGGACGTCGCGTCGCGGCTTTATGGCTTCGGGCCTGGCCCCCTTTGGTGCCATGCCTCGCATTGATTACATTTGTGCCAACGGGCTGTTCCGGCGGCACCTGGGCAACATCGTACAGTTGGAATCGGGGCGCATCTTCTGCCGCCACGGTATTGACCATCTGCTCGATGTCGCGCGCATTATGTGGATCAAGAATCTCGAGGAGCAGCTCGAATTTGACCGCGAGGTCATCTACGCCACAGCACTTCTTCACGATATCGGCAAAGATGAACAGTATGAATCGGGTATATCCCATGATGTTGCAAGCGAACGCGTCGCTGATGCGATTCTCGGCGGCATGCCCGATGACGTGGCGTTTGAGCCGGCCGATGCCGCAGCCATTAAGACGGCCATTCTGGGCCATCGAAAGCTGCGCGTGAACAGCCAACCGCTTGAGCGTCTGCTCTATGCAGCCGACAAAGCGTCGCGTGCCTGCTTTGCATGCCCCGCGCGCAACGCTTGCAACTGGAGCGATGATAAAAAGAACCTGTCGATTCGCGTGTAGTTAGTTTGCGCGGTCGGGGTTCTAGACGAAGGAGACGATCGCGTTGAGTAACAAGAAACTGCCCGAGAATGCAACCAAGACCGAAGGCGCCGAGCTCGCCCGCCGTGGAAGGGGCGAAATATCCACCGCAACGGCGGTGCCTCACGTGAGCTATGACGATTTGCGCCATGCCGATCGTATTGTCATTGACGGCCTGGAGGTTTTTGCCAACCATGGCGTGTATCCCGAGGAGAACGCGCTGGGTCAGAAGTTCATCGTTTCTCTGGTGCTCTATGCCGACCTGCGCGCGGCGGGGGAGCACGATAACCTGGACGCCTCGATTGACTACGGCTCGGTGTGCCACGATGTCGATGGCTATCTGCGCGAGCATACGTTTAAGCTCATCGAGGCGGCAGCCGAGGGGACAGCCCAGATGCTGCTGCGCCGTTATCCCTCGCTGCTTGGTGTGCGCATAAAGCTCGATAAGCCGTGGGCTCCTGTTGGCCTGCCCCTGGCAAGCTGCGGCGTCGAGATCGAGCGCGTGCGCTAGTCGACGCTAGAGCTTGTTGAGGGGTGGCTGCTTGAGCCGCTGAGACAGTGCTCTATTGTTGGGACAGTACGTGTCGAGCAGGGCGTGAAAGCGCTGATTGTGGCTCGGCTCGAGCAGATGGACGAGCTCGTGGGCGACAACCATGTCGAGGCATTCGACGGGGTAGGCGGCGAGCTCGCGCGCGATGCGAATGGCGCCGGATTTGGGCGTGCAGGAGCCCCAACGCGTTTTCATGCTGCGCACGGAGACGCGGGCCACGGTGACGCCCATTGCGATTTCGTACGCGTGCACGATGTCGCGTAGCGCTGCGGTGACCTCGGACGCGTAGAGCTGGTCGATGCGGGCTTGGAGCTCGTCGGACGTTAGGCCGTCGAGGATTGCGCGCCGCTTGGCCTGTGGGCTTTCGTCCGATTCGTCGGTACCCATAAAACTTGCGAAGGTGGCCTGCTTGGGTCGCGGTGCGGGCGATGCAAAGTTGTGATCGAGTGCGTCCTGTACCGTGATGGGCTTGCCCCAAAGTGCAATGATGGACGAGGGGCTGAGCGGCTCTCGCGCTGTCGCCTGACGTTGCTCACGTTGGGCAAGTCGGCTGATAATCCAGGCGCTGTTGCGCTTCACAAACGCTTCGATGCGCTCGTGGCTGGCGCCGAGCGGTGCGCTGGCGTGGACCTCGCCGCTCGATGTGACGCGTAGGTTAAAGTTCTTGACGCGCTTTTTGGTAACGACGACGGGGATGAGCGTTCCATCCGGTCGGGGTACGGAAATCGTAAATTGCTGCGTCAAATGTGATCCTTCAGATTGGGGACGGGCCGGCATGTCGACCGCTCGGCATGCCGGCCCGCTCAAGGGATGCGAAATTAATTGCGCTCAAAGAAGGCGAGCGCGTTGTCGCTGCAGAGCTTTTGCATCACGGTCTTGCCAAAATGCTTGGAAAGCATGTTCTGGAACTCGGGCATCTTGCTGGCATCGGAGAGGAAAGCGGGCACCGTGGCGCCGTCCCAGTCGCCGCCGAGCGCGATGACGTCCTCGCCGCCCAGGTCGAGCCAGTGCTCGATATGCGCCGCCAGCTGGTCGAAGGTGACGTCTGCGGCGGTCTTGTCGGTTGCGTCGTTGGAAAGGAACTCGCTGCAGTAGTTGAGGCCGACGATGCCACCCATGTCGCGAATGGTGCGGAACTGGTCGTCGGTAAGGTTGCGTTTGACGCCGCAAACCGCACGGGAGTTGGAGTGGCTGGCGACGAAGGGACGCGTGGCGCGGGCGGCGACCTCGTCAAAGCACTCATCGTTGAGGTGGGAGACGTCGAGCACCATGCCGGCGTGCTCCATCTGCGTAAGCGCCTCGATGCCGGCGGCGGTGAGGCCGGCGTGGGTGTCGTGGCCGCTCGCGAGCGGTCCCTGCGCGTTCCAGCTGAGTGATGACATGAGTACGCCCAGGCTCTTGAGCACCTCGATCAGCGCGGGGTCCTCGGCAAAGAACGTGGCGTTTTCGATGGTGTGGATGCAGGCTACCTTGCCGTCTTTGAGCGCGGGGCGAATGTCTGCGGCGTTGCGTACGTTGACCATGCGGTCGTGGTTGAGCATTGCTTGGCCGCTCATGTGTGCCATGATCTGCGCCTGGAAGCGCGCGGCGTGGGCGGTGGGAATCTCGTCGGGGACAAACGTGGCGAAGCACTGTGCCCACGGCGTGTTGCCGATCTTTGCGAGCGAGATGGCACAGGCGTTACCCTCGATGAGGTCGAAATCTTGCGGATGCGTTTCGTCGCCGGGGAAATAACCGTCGGTGCCGGCGGTAAAGCGCAGGTCGAGATCGAGCGTGGCCCAGCCGATTCGGTCGGCAGTGTCGCAGTGTAGGTCAAATACGGGATATGCCATGGTTCCTCCGGTTGCAGCGTTTCTTTGCAAACTGTCTTTGAATTGTATGACTAGGGTATAGTTAGCGCCATATGTTCACGGCGGCCCGCGTTGTGCGCCGCCCTTATCACGGAGGTTACCATGTCCAACCAGGGCAAGAAGGTCAAGACCCATTATCGTGGCACGCTCGACGACGGCACGCAGTTCGATAGCTCTTACGATCGCGGCGAGCCGCTGGAGTTCACCTGCGGCGCCGGTCAGATGATCAAGGGCTTCGACGCCGCTGTTGTCGACATGCAGGTGGGCGAGAAGAAGACCGTGCACATTCCCGCTGCCGATGCCTACGGCGAGCACAACCCCGAGATGGTCCTGACCTTCCCGGCTGAGCAGGTCCCCAATATCGAGCAGATCGAGAAGGGCATGAAGCTCTTCCTGTCCACGCCGAGCGGCATGCCCGTCCCCGCCGTCGTCATCGACGTGACGCCCGAGGTCGTGACGCTCGACGCCAACCACGAGCTCGCCGGCAAGGATCTCAACTTTGATATCGAGCTCGTCGAGGTCGAGGACTAGAGTATGCCTGAACGCTTGGTTTCGACGACATGCTTGGGAAATCTCAACGATCCGTCCTATGAACTCCTGCTTCGCCGGAAGTTGGGCGGCGTCTTTGAAGTTGACGAGCTACTGCTCGATTGGGACCAGGCTGATGCATGCGCGTTTGTGGGCGTGACGGAACTGGGGCGCACGATCGATGTTCGGTTGGATACTGCCGACGGCGGTCGTCTTGCCGATGGCGACGTGCTCGCCATTGACCGTTCGGGCATGGTGCCCGTGGCGGTTGTCGTGCGCCTGCGCAGCGCCGAGGTCTATTTGGTCGAAGTCGACCGCATGGATCCGATTGCGCTCGCGCATGCGTGCTGGGAGATCGGCAACATGCATGCGCCGCTCTTCCGGGGCGACTCGGACGAGCATACCGTGCGCATGTATACGCCGGTGCAGCCGGTTTTGGGCCGTATGCTTCGCGGCGTCGAGGGAGCTCGAATCTCGATCGTTTCGCGCGAGCTCGATGCGGGCCGACGCTTTGCGTCGAGCGCGGCCGATGTTGTCGTGAGCATGGCTCCGGACTTTACCATCGTTAAAAAGACGCGCGACTAAGCGCGCGTATGCGCAAGACGGGCTTTGAGGGGTGACCGATCAAGGTCCGTCTTGCTGTTGATAGGAGGCTTTGGGGGAAGCATATGGGTCTTGAGGGAATCAAGCTGATTGCATGCGATTTGGACGGCACGTTGCTGCACCCGGGGGAGCGCGAGCCGCGTTCCGAGGCCTTTGAGCTTATCGATGAGCTACATCGTCGCGGTATCGTGTTTATGCCGGCGAGTGGCCGTCAATATGCGAGCCTGCGCTACCTGTTTGCCCCGGTGGCCGATGAACTCGCCTATGTATGCGAAAACGGAGCCCTGGTCATGAGCGAGGGGCGTGCCGTGGTCAAGCGTTCTATGGAGCGTGGCCTGGCCATGGATATCGCGAATGCCGTGGTTGCGTATCCCCATGCCGACGTGACCCTTTCGTGCGAGGGACACCTCTACACCATGAGCAGCAACGATGCGTTTGTTGACCACCTGCGTTATGAGGTCCATTGTGATGTGGCGGTAGTCGACCGTCCCGAGGACATCGACGAGGACGTCATTAAGATTGCCTTCCAGACGCCCGAGGTGGAGCAGCCGGCGGCGCTGGAGTATTTTGTGCGTCGCTTTAGCGACCGGGTCGATGTGATGACGTCGGGAACCGAATGGACCGACTTTATCGGCTTTGATTCGGGCAAGGGGTCCGCGCTTGCCGATTATGGTTGTGCGCTGGGGATCTCACCTAACGAAATGATGGCGTTTGGCGATAACGAAAACGATCGCGACATGCTCAACGTGGTGGGCCATCCCTATCTGGTGGAGAGCTGCAATCCCAGCATGCGCGGTGTCAATGACCGTGTCCGCTACGTGCGCACGGTCGAAGAGGAGCTGCGTCGTCTACTTGCTGAGTAGGCATGTCCCAAACATCTACCGGCAGTTGGGGCAGAGACCCTCGAAGATGGTGTAGTGCGACGTGACGTGCCAGCCGATTTGCTCGGACGCCTTGGCGTCGAGCTGGGCATCGAAGGGGAGCGGTACGTCGATGACGCGGCTGCACGAGGTGCAGATGATATGTGCGTGCGGCTCGATGGTGCGATCGAAGCGGCTGCCGCCCGGCGTCTTGATTGAGAGAATCTCGCCGGCGTCGGCCAAGAGATTGAGGTTGCGGTAGACCGTGCCGCGGCTGATTTTGTCATCTTGCGCGCGCACGACGTTGTAAATTTCGTCGGCGGTGGGATGGTTATAGCTTTGGCGCACGGCGTCGAGAACCAGCTTTCGCTGCTTGGTATTCCTTCTTTGCACCGCCATGCGCCTCGCCTCTTTTCTATCAACGGTCGTAGGTAAATGATACCGTATTTAGCACACAATACTAATAACGAGGAATGAAACCGTCTTCATTGGCAAGTGGGGCTCGGGTCTGGGCGTCTACGAGGCGAAAACGCGTTCCCATGCGCTCGTAGGAGGCATGAAGCGCCTCGAGATGAGATAGGATGTTTGCCGGAGCCCCCTGTATCTCCATCTCGACTGAGCCGTCTTCCATGTTGCGCACCCAGCCGGTGAGTGCGCGTGCCTGCGCGAGGTTGGTGTTGGTAAAGCGAAAACCGACGCCCTGGACTTGCCCCTCCCAGCGCAGGAAATAGCGCAGGGGAGCGTCTTGAGTGGCCTCGTCGCTTGCGAGCACAGTAAGCCTGCGGCGCAGCTCGAGCTCGACGTTTGATGGTTTTTGAGGCTCTCGACTGCCACCGGTGACGCTGGAGAAGAACGTATCGAAAAGACCCATCGCTATGCCTGCTTGCCTGCATCGGCCGGGAAGGTTATGCCGGCCTGCTGGCGCACGGCATCCATGATGCGCAGTGAGACGAGCGTGACATCGCGGTAGTGGCCGAGCTCGTGGCGTCCCGCCGGGGTCTCCCAAATCTCTTCATTAACGTTATCGATGCCGCCGATGGCGGTGATAAAGTCAGTGAGTTCGTATTCCATAGTGTTGCTCGATTTGGGCAGGTCGAGCACGCGGCCGTTGTCGCCCCGTTCGCGCAGTGCCTCGGTCGCCGAGCCGCGTACGACGTCCCCGCGATAGTCGATGCGGACGTTGCGGGGTGTGGACAGATGGTCGATCTGGATAGTGCCACGCTCGCCTTCGATCTGTGAGGGCAGTAGGTCATTCGTAATTTTGGAGTGCGCGAGCTCGACGGAAATACGGCCACCGCCGTAGCTGGCGAGAATGGAACCGCAGCCGTCGATGGGGCCGTGCGTGAGCTGTCGCGTGGTAGGGTCGAGCAGGGTAGCCATGCTCGTAAGGCCGGAGGGCATGCCGAAAATCTCGACCATGGGCTCGACGGTGTAGACGCCAATGTCCATGAGGGAACCCGATGCCATATTGCAGTCGAAGATATTGGTGGCGCGTCCCGCGAGAATCTCGTTGTAGCGCGAGGAATATTTGCCAAAGCGCAATGAGGCGCGGCGGATGGGGGCGATCTCGCCCAGGGCGTCCTCGATGGCGTGGAAGGCGGGATCGTGGAGGGGGCGCATGGCCTCGAGGGCCACGACGCCTGCTGCCTCGGCAACGCGGAAGACCTCGAGCGCCTGCGCTTCGGTGGCGCAGAAGGGCTTCTCGACGATGACGTGCTTGCCACCGGCGATGCAGGCAAGGGCCTGCTCGTAGTGAAGTGCGTTAGGGCTGCCGATATAGACGGCGTCGACGTCGGCGGCTGCTGCGAGCTCATCGAGTGATGTAAAGTTTCGCTCGCCACCGCGCTCGGCGGTAAAGGCAGCACCGCGATTGGCATCGCGTGAAAGCGTGCCCACAAACGCGGCTTGGTCGTTGGCGTTGACGACTTGGATAAAGTCGTCGGTAATCATGGATGTGCCGATGGTCGCGATTCGCAGCATACGTCCCCTTGCGTTGTTTGGTCTACAGGATGAGTGTAGCGCTTGGGGATATAAAGCTGCGCGAAAACGCTATTACAGGTCGCTCTCGTTAAAGCCGGAGTCGATATCGAGGTTACTGCCGTCGGCTGCCGTGGTGGCGAGCTCATCGCAGCGCTCGTTGAGCTCGTGACCGGCATGACCCTTAACCCAGATGAACTCAACCTTGTGCTTGCTTTTGGCGGTGAGTAGGCGCTCCCACAGGTCGCGGTTCTTGACGGGCTGCTTGTTGGCGGTTTTCCATCCGCGTTTTTTCCAGCCGTCGATCCAGTGCTTGTTAAAGGCGTTGACGACGTACTGCGAATCGGAATGGACTTCGACCTCGCAGGGGCGATTGAGCGCCTCGAGCGCCACGATAACCGCCATGAGCTCCATGCGGTTGTTGGTGGTCTTGGCGTAGCCGCGCGAAAGCTCGGAGGTAAAGGTCTTGCCGGCGGGGTTGGTGTATTTGAGCACAGCGCCGTAGCCGCCGCGTCCCGGATTTGATCGGGCCGAGCCGTCGGTATAGATGATGACCTTCACGGGCTTCCTTTCGTTGAGTGCGTTTCGTGTGAATGACCATTGTAGCGCCTTGCCCGCCGGGGGTTAGCAATCTATGATCTCTGCCCCGTCTTCCGACAGTTAGTTGGCATGGATGATGCGGTTGAGCTCGTCGAGGTATTGCTGCAAGAGGGGAGAGGGCTTGCGCTCGTCGTGCATGATATAGCCTACGTGCATCGTTGGGGCGTCTGCTAACGGGATCGATGCCATGCCCCATTGCATTTCATTGGAGAGGACGCCGGTCGACAGAGTGTAACCGTTCGACGTGATAAGTAAGTTGGTAAGTGTTCCGCGGTCCGAGATTCGTATGTTGCGGTCGCAAGGGATATAGCTAAAAGGTTCCTCGGCGTAATAGAAGGAGTTTGAGGTTCCCTGCTCAAAGCTGTAGCGCGTATAGGGTGTGAGGTCGGCAAGGGACAGCTGAGGGCGGCGTGCGAGCGGGTGGCGTTCGCTGACGAATACGTGGACCGTCGCGTCGAATAGGGGATGGAAGCTTGCGCGGGCATCGGCGAAGGCCTTCTGCAGAACGCGGGCGTTAAAGTCATCCAGATACAGAATGCCGATATCACTTCGAAACGCACGGACGTCATCGATAATCTGCGATGTGGTGGTCTCGCGCATGATGAACTCGAACTTGCTGTCGCGGCAGCGCTCGACCACGTTGACAAAAGCCTCGACCGAAAAGGCGTAGTGCTGGGCGGAAATGGCGAGGCGGGCTTGCGGGGTGCCGCCGTCCTCGTAGCGTGCCTCGAGCATGTCGGCCTGCTCTACGACCTGGCGCGCATAGCCCAAAAGCTCGGTGCCGTCGTTGGTGAGCGTGACGCCGCGGCTGGAGCGCGTAAAGATCTCCAGATGGAGTTCCTGTTCCAGGCTTTTGACGGCGTTTGAGATGTTGGACTGAGCGGTATAGAGGCGCTGAGCTGCGGCGTTGATTGAGCCGGACTCTGCCACGGCGATCAAGAAGCGAAGCTGCTGAAGGGTCATCGACGCCATCCTTTCGATTGTTATCTATAAAACAGATAACAAGTTAGCGCTTTTAAGTGATTGACCGAGGGAGACAATGCCCGTACTATTCAAAACACACAAAGGCGGTAGGTAATTAAGCCAACCACGGAACCGGGATGCGAAAGGAGGCCCGCATATGAATTGCTCACCAAGACGAATGCTGGGCTCCTGTTTGCGCCCGTTGGCGTGATCAGGAGACAGCGACTTACTTCTCTCTTTTTATTTACTTTCGTTCGATCAAGGAGATCATCATGAGCCAGTTCATCAACAACCCCGAGCACACCTTTGGTTTCGATACCCTGCAGCTGCACGTTGGCCAGGAGAGTGCCGATCCTGCATCCGACTCCCGTGCCGTGCCTATCTACCAGACCACGAGCTATGTATTCCGCAACTCCCAGCACGCTGCCGACCGCTTTGGCCTTGCCGACGCCGGTAACATTTACGGCCGTCTGACCAACTCCACTCAGGGCGTCTTCGAGGACCGTATCGCCGCACTCGAGGGTGGCGTGGCAGGTCTTGCCGTCGCCTCCGGTGCTGCTGCCATCACCTATACCCTGCAGGCTCTTGCCCAGGCCGGTGACCACGTAGTGGCTCAGAAGACCATCTACGGTGGCTCCTACAACCTGCTGGAGCATACGCTCTCCCAGTTTGGCGTCGAGACCACGTTTGTCGATGCCCATAACCTGGAAGAGGTCGAGGGTGCCATCAAGGACAGCACCACGGTCATCTATCTCGAGACGCTCGGCAACCCCAATTCCGATATCCCCAACATCGACGCCATCTCCGAGATCGCCAAGAAGCACGGTCTGCCGGTTGTCGTCGACAACACCTTCGGCACCCCGTATCTGTTCCGTCCGCTGGAGCATGGTGCCAACATCGTCGTCCACTCCGCGACCAAGTTCATCGGCGGCCACGGCACCTCGCTGGGCGGTGTGATCGTCGACGGCGGTAACTTCGATTGGAAGGCGAACGGCAAGTACGCCCAGATCGCTGAGCCCAACCCCTCCTACCATGGTGTTTCGTTTGCCGAGGCTGCCGGCCCCGCCGCCTTCGCAACCTATGTCCGCGCTATCCTGCTGCGTGACGAGGGCGCCTGCATTAGCCCGTTTAACGCTTGGGTCCTGCTCCAGGGCACCGAGACCCTGTCGTTGCGCGTCGATCGCCATGTCGAGAACACCAAGAAGGTCGTTGAGTTCCTGATCGGTGACAGCCACGTCGCCAAGGTGAACCACCCGAGCCTGCCTGAGCACCCCGATCACGAGCTCTACAAGCAGTATTTCCCCAACGGTGGTGCCTCGATCTTCACCTTCGAGATTAAGGGCGGCCAGGAGGCTGCCTGGAAGTTCATCGACCACTTGCAGGTGTTCTCGCTGCTCGCCAACGTGGCCGACGTCAAGTCGCTCGTCGTGCACCCGGCTACGACTACGCACTCCCAGCTCTCTGCCGAGGAGCTCGCCGAGCAGAACATCACGCCCTCCACGATCCGTCTTTCCATCGGTACCGAGAACGCCGAGGATATCATTTGGGATCTGAAGCAGGCCTTTGCCACGCTGGACGAGTAAGGCGACTTGTGCAAGGACCCCTTGCGACTCGATAGGTATAACTGCATAAAATGCCTGCTCAAGGCGCCTGCGCAAGCAATGGTTGCGCAGGCGCCTTTTTTGCATAGGGAGGGCGCTATTACAGGGTTTTTGACATGCTTTATGCAATCGAGATGTGGAAAACTCCTGTTGAGAGGATGTGAGTTTTACGCAAATGACGTGCACCTTTTGAGAAAAACCGCAGGTCACGATTTGCTCGGGGTACTATGCAGCGCGATCGAATCACACGCAGCTCAAACGCAGCAAAAACTCACTACGGAGGTTTCCAGCTACATGAGGATCGATTCACGAAAACCGAAGGCCGCCGCCCTTTCTGCCACGCTGGCCGTGGCGCTTTTGGTGGGTGCCGGCGTAACCGAGGCCCATGCGGCGACGCTGTCCGACGCGGTTGGGTCCACGCCCTCCGAGGCCACGTTGATGCAGCCCGTCGATTATCGCGGCGACGGGTTTGGCTCCATGCAGGAGTGGAACGCCTCCATGGGGGCCAAGCGCGACTCTTTGGAAGTTCGCGCTCAAATTATCATGAACATGTATGGTGACTATGCCACCGATGACGAGCGTGCCGTGCTTCAAGAGTGCATTGACGGCGCGGGCAGCCTTTTGACGATGGAGGAGGTCGACGCCAAGTCGGCCGAGCTCGATGAGCTGCGCACGACGCTCGAGGATGCCAAACGTGAGGCGCTCGAGGCTGCGGCCGCCGAGGCAGAAGCCGCCGAGGCCGCCCAGGCTTCGTACTACAACGCCGGCTACAGCTCGTCTTACGTTGCCGCCGCTTACTATGCGAATGGCTCGGGACTGACGCGTTCCGCCGGCGTCAATAACTATAACGGCCGTCGCGAGACCTATTACAGCAGCAACGTGTTGTATCACCACCGCACGGGCGAATGGACGCAGGATTCCGAGGGCTTCTGGCGCGATTCCGATGGTTACTACGTCGTGGCCGCGGGCGATAAGGCTCAGGGCTCCACGTTTACCGGTTCCAAGGGCGAGTGCAAGGTCTATGACTCCGGCTGCGCAGCCGGAACTACCGATTACTACACCGGTTGGTAAGCTGCCGACATCGATTGCACATGATGGACGGGTACCTTTACCGAGCTTTCGGGCAACGTAAACGCGTCCGTTTTTATATGCATTTGGGTTAACAGAGCCCTTACCGCGGCACTACGTTGGGCATACGGGCGCGGGGCACACTAAGTCATGAGAAGCAAAGTCTTTCTCGTGGAGGAAGTGGTCCCATGAATGCTCGAGATGTCGCTATTGCCGTCGTTGCCCTTTTAATCGGATGTCTTGGTCCGACGGCGGTGTTAGCTGCCGGCCTGCAGTCCGCTACGGGCGCCGCTCCTGTGGTTGTGGGCGCCTTGATTGCAGCGGCGCTGCTGGGAAGCGTCGGCGTGCTGCTTTGCCGCGATGACGAGGACGAGGTTCCGGAATCGCAACGCTAACTGTTGTGAGATTGGCAGCCGGTCATAGACGAAGATGAAAGCCGCCGCGGGGGAACGGTTCCCTTGCGGCGGCTTTGCTGTTAAGGCTGTTGAATGCGGTGCGTTGGCGCTACCAGCTTTTCTCGATATCGCGGATGCGCCGATAGAGCCAATCGTTTTGCGGCACTTGGATATCGTGTTTGGCTGCGAGGCGGCAGATGGTGCCCGCGAACTCCTCGACTTCGGTTTTGCGCCTTGCGATGCGGTCTTGAGCCATCGAGGGCATACCGGCGGGGTCGATTCCCTCGATGAGGTGCACCATTTGCGTCAGGTCTGCCTCGGTCAGCTCAATGCCCTCGGCGTTGGCGACCGCAAGCGTTTCGCGCATGGCGGAAACAAAGCAGCGACGCTGCTCGGAGCCCGGCTCCGTGGCGCTTCCGTAGGTCCCGCCGTAGGCCATGCAGGTCTGGTTGATGCCGTCGTTGAGCATGAGTTTGGCCCACATGCGATGCGCAATGTCGCTCTCGACGGTATGGGCGATGCCGCAGCGCATGTAGAGCTCGTCGATTGCGGTGATGGTTGCGGGATCCGTGCCGGCCGCCGCGCCAAAGCGGATTTCACCAGTGTTGGTAAAGGTGAGCTCTCCGTTGAGGAACACGGCGTCCATGCCCTGGCAGATACTCAGGACGGTGTGCTCCCAGCCAAAGCGATCGGCAATCTTTTGCTCGCTCGTGATGCCGTTGCACAATGAGGCGATGAACGTGTTGGGTCCTACGACGTGCTCCATAGTCTTGAGTGCTTGGTCGAGACCGGTGGTCTTGACCGTCAGGATGACCAGATCGGCGGGCGTTGCCTCGCTGGCACGGACGGACGTGAGATCGCAGGGCTTGCCGTTGACGGTGAGCGCATCGCCCGCGTGACGCTCAAAACGGGCGTCATCCATAACGTATTCGACGGCGTCATTGCCGAGGGCATTGGCAATCATACTGCCGTAGAGCAGGCCCACGCCGCCCTTGCCGATAAAGGCGACCTTGTTGATCTGCATGTGAATCATCTCCCCATATAAAAGGCGCCCGCGTAAGGGGCACCTGATGGATTGTATGCTGCCAGGGTGATTGGTGGGTGCGCGGGGCGGCTGTTACGAAAAAGAACTATTGCACTGTGCGCTTATGCCGCGGGACAGACCGCAAAAACGCGCACAGGATATCCAACGCCATCGCGCACCTTGGGGAAGGTGCAGATGATGCCTGCGCCCGTGGCGGGAAGCTCGTCCAGATGGTTCATGACCTCGATCTGGTAGCGGTCGACCGAGAGGATGTATTGCTCGCCGGGATAGGGGTAGGCGTCCTCACGCGTGGCCACGCTCGCCTCCTTTCATCGGGCTTTTTGCTGATGTTAAAGCGGTGCCGTGACGGCCTGATTTCTGCTGCGTTACGATACGTTCTCGATTGCGATTCCGATGTGCTTCGATGACGTGACAGGTTTGTTTCGCCTTATCAGGGCTTCGATGGGGGAGGAGGGGCCGTGCAATATCGCGTTGACCCCAAAAGCGGTAACCGTATCTCGGCGTTGGGGCTGGGCTGCATGAGGTTTCCCGGTGCGCCGGGACGCCCGGATGCGAAGACAGCCGACGCCATCATCTCCCGTGCGGTGGAGCAGGGGATTAACTACCTGGACACGGCCTATCTCTATCCCGGCAACGAGGCTTGCGTGGGCGCTTCGCTTGAGCGCCTAGGCCTACGCGACCAGGTTTTGCTCGCGACCAAGCTGCCGCATGCTTCGTGCAAATGCGCGGAGGATTTCGACCGGTTCTTCGACGAGCAACTGTGCCGCCTGCGGACCGACCATATCGACTATTACCTCATGCACAACATTACCTCGCCCGCCCAGTGGGAACGTGTGGTGGCGTTGGGCATCGAGGACTGGATCGCGCGTCAAAAGGCGGCGGGGCGCATTCGCCAGATTGGTTTTTCGTATCACGGCAGCGCGGCGGATTTCCTGACGGTGCTTGACGCATATGACTGGGATTTTTGCCAGATCCAGTACAACTATGCCGGCGAGCGTTACCAAGCGGGAACGGCAGGACTCATGGCGGCTGCGGAGCGCGGTCTTGCGGTGTTTGTGATGGAGCCACTGCTGGGCGGTCGTCTAGCGGGCAAACTGCCGCCGCGGGCACGCGCTGTGCTCGATGGCGCCCGTGACCCGCATTTGCGCACTCCGGCCGCCTGGGGGCTTTCGTGGGTGTGGAACCATCCTCAGGTGACGATGCTGCTTTCGGGTATGACCGATACCGCGCAAGTGGATGAGAACGTGGCGTTGGCCGATCGGGCCCTGCCGGATTCGATGACGGCTGCTCAGCTCGATGCCATCGCACGCGTGCTGAGGGAGTTTGAAAAATCGAATCGCGTGCCCTGCACGGGATGCGGCTATTGCATGCCGTGTCCTAAAGGCATCAATATCCCTGGGTGTTTTGCTGCCTACAACGCAAGCTATGCGCACAGCTGGTTTACGGGGCTGTCTCAATACTTTACGGCGAGCGCGGTGCGGACGAACGAGCCCAAGCTGGTGAGCAATTGCGTCAAGTGCGGCAAATGCGCGCGGCATTGCCCGCAGCACATCGATATCCCCGGGCGCTTGGACGACGTACGCCGCCGTTTTCAGCCTGGCCCCGTGACGGCGGTGCTTAAGGCCTTCGGCAAAACGCGCTCCTCGTGACCCTTTTATAACTTGCGGTGGAATAGTTCCTGCTTGCGGCAGAATAAGGCATCGACAGGAACTATTTCACCGCAACTGAAGGGGGGCTGTCGTGGGTCATCGGGATTCATGTGATGATTTGCGTGAGGTTCGTTGGGGCGTTTTGGGCGCTGGACACATTTCGCATCGATTTGCATCGTCGCTCAAGGAGGTGGACGGGGCACGGCTGGTGGCTGCCGCCGGCCGCACTCCTTCGCATGTTGAGGAGTTTTGCAGGGCGTTTTCGATTGATGCCGCGCACAGTTATGCCACGGCTGACGATAGCGGCGATGCGGCTTATGATGCGCTGATTGCCGACCCCGATGTCGACGCAATCTACTTGGCTCTTCCACATGGCATGCATGCGCATTGGGTCTGTCGGGCACTGCGCGCGGGAAAGGCCGTACTGTGCGAAAAGCCGGCCGTTTTGAATGAAGAAGAGGCCCATGCGATCGCCTCCGTTTCCCGTGAGTGCGGTGTGCCGTTTATGGAGGCGATGAAAAATCGGTTTTGTCCGATGCGTACTCGCGTGAAGGGCTTGCTTGCGTCGGGCGAGCTCGGCCGTATCGTTTCGATCGAAAGCGGGCAAAAACTCGATTATGGTGAGTCCCCTTCGAGTTATCTACTCGATCCGTTGCAGGGTGGCTGTCTATATGACATGGGCTGCTATGCAGTCGGGTGGTTTGAGGATCTGCTTGCGGGCGCGTGCGATGTTTCGTCTCGTGAAGTTCGCTGGCGTGACGTATCGGGCGGCCGCGTGGATTGGGCCGATGAGATCCATATGAGTGTCGGCGGTATACCCATTCATATGGCGTGTGACGGCAAAGCAGCATATGAAAGCCGCTTAATGATTGCCTGCGAGCGGGGCTCGTTGGAAATCGAGCGCCTCCATCGCCCCGAGCTCGCCCATGTGAGGTACTCCGACGGACGAATGCTCGAAGTAAATGCCCCGTTTGAGGTCGATGATTTCTACGGCGAAATCCAGCATGCGACCCAGCTCATCCGGGCGGGGAAACTCGAGAGTCCCGTCATGCCCCTTGCCGCCACACAGCGCTGCGCGCGCATTATCGATGCAATCCGTCTAGCCCTCTAGGACCTGGCGCTGACGCGTGAGGGATCATGACGCCGGCGCCCGTAGCCGTAGTGCTTGGTGCCCCGCATCTCTGATG
>URZR01000016.1 GCA_900552425.1 uncultured Collinsella sp.
TCCGGTTGCGGCAAGTCCATTACCACCAAGGTCATCATGGGCCTTACCGACCCCGGCGAGCAGATTACCGGCCAGGTGCTGTTTGATGGCAAGGACCTGCTCAAGCTCACCAAGGAAGAGCATCGTCAGCTTCTGGGCCACGAGATCGCCATGGTCTACCAGGACGCCCTGTCCTCGCTCAACCCCTCCATGCTCATCTCTGCCCAGATGAAGCAGCTCACCAAGCGCGGCGGCACCCGCAGCGCCGAGGAACTTCTGGAGCTCGTGGGCCTCGACCCCAAGCGTACGCTCGAGAGCTACCCGCATGAGCTTTCCGGTGGCCAGCGTCAGCGTGTTCTGATTGCTATGGCCCTTACCCGCGACCCCAAGCTGGTCATCTGCGACGAGCCCACGACCGCTCTGGACGTTACCGTCCAGAAGCAGGTCATCAAGCTGCTCAACGACCTTCAGGCCAAGCTCGGCTTTGCCATGATCTTCGTCTCGCATGACCTGGCGCTGGTCGCCGAGGTCGCCCATAACATCACGGTTATGTATGCCGGTCAGGTTATCGAGCAGGCACCCACCAAGGAGCTGCTCACCAACCCGATTCACGAGTACACCCGCGGTCTTCTGGGTTCCGTTCTGTCCATCGAGAGCGGTTCGGGCCGTCTGCACCAGGTGCCCGGCGCCGTTCCGAGCCCGCGCGATTTCCCCAAGGGCGATCGCTTCGCGCCCCGCTCGAGCCATCCGCGTATTGGCCTGGACACCCGTCCGGTCTTCAAGCGCGTGCCTGGCACCGAGCACTTCTATTCCGAGCTCCCCGACGAGGTGCTCAAGGCAAATGGTTTGACCCCTCACGCGGAGGTGATGTAGATGAGCGAGACCGCAGTCAACGGCGTCGAGCCGATCATCTTCCTTGATGACGTTCACGTCACCTTTAGGACCCGTACCGGCTCGATCCTGCACCCCAACCTGGTTCACGCCGTCCAGGGTGTAACGATTAAGCTCATGCCCGGACAGACCATCGGCATCGTCGGCGAGTCCGGTTGCGGTAAGTCCACCACCGCCAACGTCATGTGCGGCCTGCAGGCCCCCACGAGCGGCAAGGTCTACTTTAAGGGCAAGGACGTTACCAAACGTACCGCCGAGGACCGTCGCCACATGGGTCGCGTCATCTCGGTCGTGTTCCAGAACCCGGCCACGGCGCTCAACCCCCGCATGGTCGTTCGCGAGCAACTGCTCGACCCCATGCGCGTCCACAACCTGGGTACCGAGGCCGAGCAGGAGAAGCGCGTCAAGGAACTCCTGGAGCTCACCGGTCTGCCCAGCTCCGCCGCCGAGGTTCTTCCCGGTCAGCTTTCGGGCGGCCAGCGCCAGCGCGTCGCAATTGCCCGTGCCCTGTCGCTGAACCCCGATGCCATCATCGCCGACGAGCCCACCTCGGCTCTGGACGTTTCGGTCCGCGCGCAGATTCTGAACCTGCTGACCGACCTTAAGAAGGAGCTCGGCCTGGCCATGGTGTTCATCAGCCATGACATCCAGACGGTCCGCTATATCTCTGACGACATCATCGTTATGAATGGCGGCAAGATCGTCGAGCAGGGCGAGGCCAAGCAGGTCTTCCAGCACCCCCAGGACCCCTACACCAAGATGCTGCTCGGCGCTGCGCCGTCGCTGCTGCATCCCAAGCTCGGCGAGTAGCCTCGCTTTCCCTCCCGTGCGCCCGGTTCCCTTGCCGGGCGCACCTCCGTTGCGATTTCGAAAGGTTGGGTTCACGAGCCATGCCAAGTGCTCAGGAGCTACAACAGCAATTTGGTGAATATCGAGGCGCTATGCCCCGTCCATCGGATTTCGATCTCTTTTGGAAGGATCGCATGGCCGAGGCCGACGCCGTCGGGCTTGACTATGCGATCGACACGGCATCGGTCACCGATGCCGCGACCTGCCAACTTTTCGACCTCTGGTATACCGGCATGTGTGGCGCTCGCCTGCATGCCAAGTACCTTAAACCCGTCTCGGACGAGCCCGTGCCATTGGTACTTCAGTTCCATGGGTATCCGGGTGCAAGCCGCAGCTGGTTTGAGCAGGCGTCGTTTGCGGGCATGGGCATGGCACTCATCGCCCTCGACTGCCCCGGCCAAGGAGGTCCCTCCGAGGACATTGGTGGATTTGAGGGCACAACGGTTGCCGGGCATATCGTCGCCGGCATCGACGGCGACCCGGCCAACCTCTACTATGTCCGCTTGCACCAAGATATTCGCATCCTGTGCCGCATCGTTCGCGAGCTCGAGGGCATCGATCTTGCCCGTGTGTTTGTGAACGGCGCGTCGCAGGGCGGCGGTTTGGGCATTGCGACCTGTGCACTTAACAGCGAGCTTATCAATCGCGCCGCCATCCTCTATCCCTTCCTGTCGGATTTCCGCCTGGTCTGGGATTTGGATGCCGACGACATTGCCTACGAGGGCCTGCGCTATTGGTCTCGCTGGTTTGACGAGGACTCGACTCGTATCGACGAAGCCTATGCCAAGCTGGCGTACTTCGATTCCAAGAACTTTGCCCCTATGGTCAAATGCCCCGTGCTGTTTGGCACCGGCACAGCCGATACCGTCTGTCCGCCAGCGACGCAGTTTGCGGTCTATAACAACCTGACCTGTGAAAAGCGTCATGAGTTCTTTGAAGGCTTTGGCCACGAGGAGATTCAGGATTTTGACGATCTGATCATTCCGTTTTTCTGCAAGGGAGGGGAGGCTCATGTCTAAGTGCGAGAGCAATGTTAATGAGCTGATTGTCCCCGGGCTCGTGGGAATTCCTGGAACGGTTTCGTCAAGGCTCGCAGAATATCGGGACTGGCGCGGTGATGTCCAAGCAGATGTTTCTGATTTAGAGACATGCGCTTCGAACCTTGAGGTTTGCGGGCCGAGTATTACGGCGATCGATTTTGCCAATCCGTATGCCCGCTACTCCGAGGTTTCCTTTGAGCTTGGTGGCGATGTGGTCCACGCACGTTTGATCGAGCCTGCCGGTCGCGCCCGAGCATCCGAGCTTGTGCCGCTATGTCTGATGTTTCACGACATCGACCGACCCGTGCGGGGATGGCATCACATGACGAGGTTTGCGGCCATGGGATATGCCGTGCTTGCGCTGGACGATGAGGCGATTGGATCCAGCGAGCTGCAGCAGGGGATTGCCTCTCCTGCTTTTGTCAAGCGCGTCCGTTGGGGTTGCGCGATGGCGAAGGTGGCGCGCAATCTTGATGGCGTGGACCCCGACCGCATCTTTGCATGGGGCGAGGGCCTTGGCGGCGGAGTCGCGCTGGCGGTTTCTGCTCTGGACGAGCGGGGCCTCGCCTGCACGGCGGTTGCCAATCCAATTCCCGGTGGCCTCGAGGCGTTGTCGTCTCGGGTGCGTGGATCGGTGCTCATGGGCACATCGCTCATGGATGCCGTGAGTGATCCCAAGGGCCAGTTTGCCGTATTCAACGGTCTTGAGTGTGACCGGAGGCATATCATCTATGCCAAATACGCTCATGAGCGCATCAACGCGTTCGAAAACGAAGTCATCGACTTTTTTAACCAAACGTTCTACTCGTGTTCTTTGGCCTAGACGGCCTGGACACTGCCAACAAGAGTGGGCGGCATAGGGCTGCCCACCAGACAACTAAGGAGATTCTTGTGGCAACTCAGAAATTCACCGGCGTTATCCCTCCCGTCGTTGTTCCCGATACCGAAGATCACCAGCTCGATGTTGTCTCCTTTGAGCGCAGCATCAACCGCATGATCGATGCCGGCGTCGATGGCCTGTTCTTCCTGGGATCCTCGGGCGAGGTCGTCTTCTCCACCGACGAGCGCCGTCGCCAGATTATCGCCGAGGCCGTTCGTATCGTCGACCACCGTGTGCCTGTTCTGGTCGGCATCATCGATACCGAGACCGAGCGCATGATCGAGCACGGTAAGGTCGCTCAGGAGCTGGGCGCCGATGCGCTTGTCGCCACCTGCCCGTTCTATGCCCTGCAGGGCATGACCGAGGTCGAGGAGCACTTCCGCATCCTGCACGAGGAGCTCGACCTGCCCATCTTTGCCTATGACATTCCCGTCTGCGTTCACACCAAGCTCCCCTGGAAGCTCCTTGCCAAGCTCGGCGCCGAGGGCGTCCTTGCTGGCGTCAAGGATTCCTCGGGTGATGACATCTCGTTCCGCTACCTCGTTCAGGAGAACGAGAAGAACGGCCATCCGATGAGTATCCTCACCGGTCACGAGGTTGTCGTCGACGGCGCTTACCTCGGTGGCGCCGACGGTTCTGTCCCGGGCCTTGCCAACGTTGAGCCCGAGGGCTACGTGCGCCAGTGGAAGGCCGCTCAGGCCGGTGACTGGGCTACCGTCAAGGCCGAGCAGGATCGCCTCAACGAGATCTCCCACATCTGGGATGTCACCTCGGGCGTCCAGGGCTATGCCGGTGGCGTCGGCGCCTTCAAGACCGCTATGAACCTCATGGGCATCTTCGACAGCCCGACCATGCCGCGCCCGGTGAAGGCCATGACCGGCGAGAACGTCGAGGCGATTAGGAAGGTCCTTCAGGACAACGGTCTCCTGTAAAGCTTCCCAGGCACCCGACCTCGCCGTTCAACCGTGTGGCCATGACCCATTAGGTCAATGGCCACACGGTTTCTCGGCGATCTCGGACACCTGGAAAACCTTTACTGCGCTGTGACGGCTAGCCTGACGGCGCATTTCCTGTAGTTGTTTTTATCTCCGAAGGAGAGCGACATGGAGAACAAGTACGTCTGCTCTGTCGATATCGGCGGAACTAAAATTGCGACTGCCATCATGGAGTACCCGGCTGACGGTAGTGTGCCCCATCCCGTTTTTGAGGCCGAGGTTCCCACAGAGGCCCAAGAGGGCGGCGAGGCCGTCTTCCAGCGTATCGAGGCGTCTATCAAGGCCGCTCTTGAGGCGAATCCCGATGTCGAGGTTCTCGGTGTCGGTATCGGTGCCGCAGGCGTCGTCGATCCCAAGACGGGCGCCATTGCGTATGCCAATGAGATCATGCCCGGCTGGTCCGGCGTTCAGTTGGGGCCGCGTCTGCGCGAGGACCTTGGTCTTCCCGTTGCCGTTGTGGGCGACGTGCAGGCTCATGCTCTGGGCGAGGCCCACTGGGGTGTCGGCAAGGGCAAGTTCTCCGTCTTGTGTCTTGGCATCGGTACGGGTATCGGCGGCGCATATGTCGAGAACGGCCGCGTGATGCAGGGCTTCCATGGTGCTGCTGGCCATATGGGCCACATCGAGTGCTCGGCTGCCGCCGGCATTCCCTGCGCCTGCGGGCGTTCCGGCCATCTGGAGTCGGTTGCTTCGGGCACTTCCATTGGTCGTATGTACGATGAGCGCTTTGGCCGCGTCGACCCCAGCCGTCCTTCGGTCGGTCGCGATGTGAACGACCTGTGCCGTGCAGGCGACGCAAAGGCGACCGAGGTCATCCATGATGCCGGCTTTGCGCTGGGTGCCAGCTTGGGCTCGCTCGCTAACATCCTGGACCCTGAGGTCATCGTGCTTTCGGGCGGCGTGATTCACCAAGGTCCCGATTGGCGTTCGCAGACGTGGAAGGATTCGGTGCACGAGGGCTATGCCAGCCAGGCGCTCGATCCGCTTCAGGACACGCCGATCCTCATCGGCTCTCTGGAGGGCGACGCACCGCTTATCGGTGCCGCCGAACACCTTCTTGCCTCGTTGAAGTAAACATAACTACCAAGTGCGCCTTCTGAGGTGCCGCAGATTGACGTGAAAGAGGAGCGAAGCGTACTTCGGTACGCGAGCGACGGTTTGAACGTCAAGGTGCGGTGTCTCAGAAGGCTGTTTTGAGAAAGGTTGAGTCGCACATGACCGTTGATCCTTTGATTCAATCCCTGAAGGGCAAGCTCGTCGTGAGCGTTCAAGCCTATATGGGCGAGCCGCTTCGTACGCCCGAGACCATGGCTCAAATGTCTCGCGCTTGCGAGCTTGGCGGCGCCGCCGCCATTCGCTGTCAGGGCCTTGCCGACATTGCCGCTATTAAGGGTCGCTGTGAGGTTCCCGTCATCGGCCTGTGGAAGGATGGACACGAGGGCGTTTACATCACGCCGACGCTGCGTCACGCTCGCGCCTGCGTTGCTGCCGGTGCCGATATCGTGGCGATCGACGCCACCGATCGTCCGCGTCCCGATGGCAAGACCGTCGAGGATACCTTCC
Source organism: uncultured Collinsella sp. (assembly GCA_900552425.1). Taxonomy (GTDB): domain Bacteria; phylum Actinomycetota; class Coriobacteriia; order Coriobacteriales; family Coriobacteriaceae; genus Collinsella. The sequence continues at coordinate 6,198 of URZR01000016.1, forward strand.
GCCCGCTGCACGAGGAGGGCGTGCTCCTGATGGCGGATTGTGCCACCATCGAGGACATTCGCCGTGCGGTTGATATGGGCTTCGACCTGGTATCCACCACGCTTTCTCACGGCGTCGCCGCCATCGACTGCACCATGGCCGATGGCCCCGACCTGCCACTCCTGCGTCAGGCGACCGAGGAATTCCCCGGTCTTCCCATCATCTGCGAGGGCCGCGTGCACACGCCCGAGGAGGCTCGCGCTGCGATCGATGCTGGCGCCTGGGCCGTTGTCGTCGGCACCGCCATCACGCACCCCACGAGTATTACGAGTTGGTTCAAGGCTGCGCTTGAGGCGTAAGACAGGCCTCGTATCCGCTCGGGGCGGTATACTCAATATAGGCAATTGACCGCGCGGGATCTGGGTTGCTGGGTCCCGCGCTTGTTTTTGGGAGGCAGCACATGCAAAAGGGAGATGCCATGGATGCGGCGGAGCGCTCGGAGCGCATCCCCGATATCGTCATCATCACCGGAATGTCCGGATCGGGCCGCACGCAGGCCATGCACGTGTTCGAGGACATGGGCTATTTTTGCATCGATAACCTGCCTCCGCGTCTGATCGCCCAGCTTGCCGAGCTCGTCGGCATTAATACGGGCGTGGGCAGGCATCTCGCCGTCACCTGCGATTTGCGTAGCCAGGGCTTGTTCGATGAGCTGCTCGATGCGGTCGCCGCGCTCGAAGAGCGCGAGATGAGCTGCGACATCGTGTTCCTGGAGGCTTCTGACGAGGTACTGATTCGTCGCTACAGCGAAAATCGCCGCCGTCATCCCATTGCCAAGCCGGGGGAGACTACGGCCGATGCGATTCAGCGCGAGCGCCTGCAGCTGCAGGGTGTGCGCGATCGAGCCGATATGATCATCGACACGAGCCGCCTGCGTACCTCTGCCCTGCGCAACAAATTGCGCATGGCGTTCTCCGAGTTGTCCGACCAGCAGCTCATGGACGTTCACGTGTTCTCGTTTGGCTTTAAGCACGGTATGCCCGTCGAGGCGGACATTATGATTGACGTTCGCTTCCTGCCCAATCCGTTCTACGATCCCGAGATGCGCACCATGACCGGTCTCGATAAGAAAGTCTCCGACTTTGTTCTGGACCATCCTAAGACGCAGGAGTTCTGGAAGGCCTGGACGCAGCTGCTCGATACGGTCATGCCCGGTTATATCGCAGAGGGCAAGCCGCAGCTTTCTATTGCCATCGGTTGCACGGGCGGTCAGCACCGCAGCGTTGCCATCGCCGAGGCCACGGCACGTTATTTGGAAGGCGCCCAGTATCACGTGAGCATTTCCCATCGCGACTTGTCGCGCGCCAACACGAAAGCATAGGCCTGCATGTCGTTTACCGCCGAGGTGCGTGACGAGCTTGCGCGCTGCGAACCCGAATGTGAATACTGCGATTTGTCGACGCTTGCCGCCCTGACGCGTGTGAGCGGTACGCTTTCGTTGGCCGGCTCCGGGCGGTATCGTTTGACGGTCGCGACCGAGACGGGAGCCGTCGCGCGCACGATGATCACGCTGACGCATCGCATTCTTAAGCTCAAAACGGAATTCACCGTTCGTAAATCGGTCTTGCATAAGGTCCGTAACTATCTCATTACCCTGCCCGATCAACCCGACCTGGACAAGGCTCTGGTGCTGCTGGGCATTCTAGACCGCAGGGGAGGGCTCGTTGCTGGTGTTCCCCGACACATCGTTGCCCGTCCCTGCTGCAGGCTTGCCTACATCCGCGGCGCGCTCATCGCCGGCGGTTTCGTGGCCGATCCCCGCGGCGACTTTCATTTGGAGATCGCGGTGCAGGGCGAGCAATATGCTAAGGGGCTTTGCGACCTGTTGGGGCAGATTGGGGTCCATGCTCGTGTTAATGCACGGCGGGGGTCATATGCCGTGTACATTAAGAGCGCCGAGGAAATCGAGCATCTATTAAAGCTGATTGGTGCCAAGCGCAGCGTTGCCGAGATTGAGGAGGCGCGCGCGGTCAAGTTGGTTAAGAACGATGTGAACCGTCGCGTGAACGCCGAGCTCGCCAACCAGACCAGAAGCGCCGGTGCTGCCCAACATCAGCTTGCGCTTATCGATGAGCTCGAGCAGCGCGGCCTTCGCGATGCGCTTCCGGATGCCTTGGCGGTCTTTTGCGACCTGCGCGAGCGCTATCCCGATCTGTCGCTGCGTGATTTAGGGGAGATGGCTGACCCTCCCTTGTCGAAGTCGGCCCTCTACCATCGAGTTTTGAGGCTTGAAAAGCTCATTGAAGCAAATCGGTAGTTTAAAGTATCGACTTATATACGGATTTAGCTGCTATTTTATTCTTTAAAACGTTTTAACGTAAATTTGATTTTCAATTTCGACTATTCTCGTGAAATTCAAGTCAAAAAAAAGGTATATTAGGCGAGTGGTTAGTTTGTGGGCCTCAACGGCGGGCGCTGTAGCTTGCGGGGGCCTTACGAAAGGAGACACAATGGCAGTAAAGGTTGCTATTAACGGCTTCGGTCGCATCGGTCGTCTGGCTTTCCGTCAGATGTTCGGTCATGAGGGCTCCGAGATCGTCGCTATCAACGACCTCACCTCTCCCGATATGCTCGCTTACCTGCTGAAGTACGACTCCACGCAGGGCAACTACGCTCGCGATCACGAGGTCGTTGCTGGCGAGGATTCCATCACCGTTGACGGCAAGGAGATCAAGATCTACAAGGAGGCCGACGCCAACAACCTGCCTTGGGGCGACCTCGACGTCGACGTCGTTCTCGAGTGCACCGGCTTCTACACCAGCAAGGCTAAGGCTCAGGCCCACATCAACGCTGGCGCCAAGAAGGTCGTCATCTCCGCTCCGGCCGGCAGCGATCTGCCCACCATCGTGTACAACGTCAACCACGAGACGCTGACCGCTGAGGACAACATCATCTCCGCTGCTTCCTGCACCACCAACTGCCTCGCCCCGATGGCCAAGGGTCTGAACGACTTCGCTCCCATCGTGTCCGGCATCATGACCACCATTCACGCCTGGACCGGCGACCAGATGCCGCTCGACGGCCCGCAGCGCAAGGGCAACAAGCGTCGTAGCCGCGCCTGCGCCGTCAACATCGTCCCCAACACCACCGGTGCTGCCAAGGCTATCGGCCTGGTTCTCCCCGAGCTCAACGGTAAGCTCATCGGTGCCGCCCAGCGCGTCCCGACGCCGACCGGCTCCATCACCAACCTCTACGCTGTCGTTGACAAGAAGGTCACCGTCGACGAGGTCAACGCCGCTATGAAGGCCTACGCTTCCACCATCTCCGAGACCTTCGGTTACAACGAGGACGACATCGTCTCCACCGACATCATCGGCGAGACCCACGGCTCCATCTTCGACGCCACTCAGACCATGTGCTCTGACCTCGGCAACGGCCAGACCCTCGTTCAGGTCACCTCTTGGTACGACAACGAGAACTCCTACACCTCTCAGATGGTCCGCACCATCAAGTACTTCGAGAAGTTCGTTGCTTAATTTAGCTTTTAGCGAATAGCTCGTTGAGCGTCTAAAGAAGGGCGCGGCCTCATAGGGCTTACACCCTAGGGTCGCGCCCTTTTTATAGGAAATCGTCTGCCGTAATGGGAGGCAGACACGTACGAAAGGTAGAAGCAAACATGGCCTTTACCAAGAAGACCGTCCGCGACATCGATGTCGACGGCAAGCGCGTTCTCGTCCGCGTTGACTTCAACGTGCCTATCAAGGATGGCGTCGTTGGCGACACCACCCGCATCAAGGCTGCCCTGCCCACCATCAACTACCTCGTTGAGCACAACGCTCGCGTCATCCTCATGAGCCACCTCGGCCGTCCCGATGGCACCGGCTTCCAGCCCGAGCTCTCCCTTGAGCCTGTCGCCAAGAAGCTCGCTGAGCTCTCTGGTCTCGACGTTGCCTTTGTCGCCGATACTTACGGCGAGAAGGCTGCCGAGGCTGTCGCTGCCGTCGAGCCGGGCAAGGTCCTCGTTCTCGAGAACGTCCGTTTTGACAAGCGTGAGAAGAAGAACGATCCCGAGATCGCCAAGAAGCTCGCTTCCTATGGTGACGTCTTCGTTCTCGATGCTTTCGGTACCGCTCACCGCGCCCAGGGTTCCGTCGTGGGTCCCGCCGCTTACCTGCCTGCCGTCGCCGGCTTCCTGCTCGAGAAGGAGGTCGACACGCTGACTGGCATCTTCGCCGAGCCCGAGCGCCCCTTCGTCGCTATCGTCGGCGGTTCCAAGGTTTCCTCCAAGATCGGCGTTCTCGATCACCTCATCGACTCCGCTGATACCCTGATCATCGGTGGCGGCATGGCCTACACCTTCTTCCTGGCTCAGGGCCTGTCCGTCGGTCAGTCCCTCAAGGAAGAGGACTGGGTCGAGCGCGCTGGCGAGATGCTCAAGAAGGCCGAGGAGAAGGGCGTCAAGATCCTGCTCCCCATCGACAACCGCGTTGCCGATCACTTTGGCGAGGACGCTGTCCCCGAGGTTGTCGCTTCCGACGCTATCCCCGACGATCGTGAGGGCATGGACATCGGCCCCAAGACCGAGGAGCTCTACGCAGAGGCCATCAAGGGCGCCAAGACCGTCTTCTGGAACGGCCCCATGGGCGTCTTCGAGTTCGACAACTTCGCTCACGGCACCCAGGCTATCGCCGAGGCCGTCGCCGAGGCCGACTGCACCTCGATCATCGGCGGTGGCGACTCTGTCGCGGCTGTCAACAAGTTCAACCTGGCCGACAAGATGAGCTGGATCTCCACCGGTGGTGGCGCTTCCATGGAGCTCGTCGAGGGTAAGGCCCTGCCCGGAGTGGAGGCGCTTCTCGATGCCTAATCGCACCCTTCTTATCGCTGGTAACTGGAAGATGAACAACGACGTCGCTGAGGCCGCCAAGCTCGCCGACGAGCTGGCTCAGGCTCTGCCCGAGGTTCCGGCTGGCGTCGAGGTGCTCGTCTGCCCTCCGACCATTGACATCACCACGGTTCATGACCGCATTCAGGCTGCCCCCATCGCCCTCGGTGCACAGAACGTGTACTGGGAGGCCAAGGGTGCCTTCACCGGTGAGTCCTCTTGCGACATGCTCAAGTCCGCTGGCTGCACCTACTGCATCATCGGCCACTCCGAGCGTCGCGACTACTTCCACGAGACCGACGAGGACCAGAACAAGAAGGCCAAGGCCCTCGTTGCCGCCGGTCTTGTTCCCGTCTTCTGCTGCGGCGAGTCCCTCGAGGTCCGCGAGGCTGGCACCTATGTCGAGCACGTCGTGAACCAGGTCAAGGCTGGCCTTGCTGGACTTGAGATCACCTGCCCCAAGCAGGTCGTCGTCGCCTACGAGCCCATCTGGGCCATCGGCACCGGAAAGACCGCTACCGCTGAGGACGCCCAGGAGGTCTGCGGCGCTATCCGTGAGACCCTCAAGGAGATGTTTGGCGAGGAGCTCGCCGACGGTATCCGCGTCCTGTACGGTGGTTCCGCTAAGCCCGGCAACATTGCCGAGCTCGTCGCCAAGCCCGACGTTGACGGCGCCCTCGTGGGCGGCGCTTCGCTCAAGGCTGCCGACTTTGCCTCTATGGTCGTCAAGGCAGGCGAGTAGGACATATGGCACAGCGTCATCTTCCTGCACTCCTGATCATCATGGATGGCTGCGGCCTTGCTCCGGCCGATGGCGAGAACGCCGTCGCCGCTGCCAAGACGCCCTTCCTTGATAGCCTGTACGAGAAGTATCCTCACACCACGCTCGGTGCTTCGGGCGAGGACGTGGGCCTTCCCGACGGTCAGATGGGCAACTCCGAGGTAGGCCACCTCAACATCGGTGCCGGCCGCATCGTGTTCCAGGAGCTTTCGCGCATCAACAATGCCATCAAGGACGGCTCCATCGCCAAGAACGAGGTCTTCGTCAAGGCTATGGACGACGTCAAGGCTGACGGCAAGACTCTCCACCTCATGGGCCTTATGAGCCCTGGCGGTGTTCATTCTCACATGAACCACGTCGAGGCTCTGGTCAAGATGGCTGCCCAGCATGGCGTCAAGACCGTTCGCGTCCACGCCTTCATGGATGGCCGCGACGTTGACCCGCAGTCCGGTGCCGGCTACATGAGCGAGTTCTGCGCCTTCCTGGCTAAGATCTCCGAGGAGACCGGTTGCGACGCTCGCGTTGCCACCGTTTCGGGCCGCTATTGGGCCATGGACCGCGACAACCGTTGGGAGCGCATCCAGCGCGCCTACGACGTCATGGTTAACGCGTCCGATGCCGATACCGACCCCGTTGCCGGTATCAAGGCCTACTACGAGAAGGATCCGCGCGGCGACGAGTTCGTCGAGCCTTTCGCGGCCCACAACGAGGGCATCCACGAGGGCGACGCGGCCATCTTCTTCAACTTCCGTCCCGACCGCGCTCGTCAGATGACCCGCGTGTTCACGGACAAGGAGTTCGACGGCTTTGAGCGCGAGCAGATTAAGCTCTCGCACTTCGTGACGATGACCGAGTACGATCCGACGTTTGACGTCGAGGTCGCCTTCCCCAAGACGTTCCCCGAGAACGTCCTGGCCGACGTTATCGCCGCCAATGGCCTGAAGCAGCTGCACACCGCCGAGACCGAGAAGTACGCCCACGTGACGTTCTTCCTCAACGGCGGCATCGAGGAGCCCAAGGAGGGCGAGGAGCGCGTGCTCGTCGCTTCCCCCAAGGTCGCTACCTACGATCTGCAGCCCGAGATGAGCGCTCCCGAGGTTACCGAGAAGCTTGTTGCCGCTATCAACGAGGATCGCGCTGATTTCTACATCGTGAACTTCGCAAACTGCGACATGGTTGGTCACACCGGTGTCTTCGACGCTGCCGTTAAGGCCGTCGAGGCTGTTGACGATGCCCTGTCCAAGGTTGTCCCGGCGATTCTCGCCAAGGGCGGCTTTGCGCTGATTACCGCCGATCACGGCAACGCCGATCACATGTTTGACGTTGCTTCCGACGGTTCCAAGCATCCGTTTACGGCTCACACCACCAACCGTGTGCCGTTCATCATCGTTGATGAGAAGGCGCAGCTCACCGGTATCGAGGACGGCCGTCTTTCCGATATCGCTCCGACCATGCTCACCATGGCTGGCATTGAGCCTTCCGCCGAGATGACGGGTCGCGTACTCGCCACCGAGGCCTAATAGAAAACAAATACCGTTTTCTAGTAAGGGGGTTGTCCGCAACCGGACAACCCCCTTTTTGGTATTTCTGCCATTTCTACCCCGTCCCTAAATGGCAGGTGGGGGAGTGTTGGGGGTTGTGGTACAGTACTGGAGTTTGAATTGTTCTATTAAGGAGCTTATCTATGGGTCCGTTTCAGATTCTTCTGTTTGTCGTTTGGGCTGTCTCTGCCGTGGCGTTGACGATTCTCGTCCTGATGCATTCCGGTAAGGGCACCGGCGTTTCGGATATGATCGCTAGCTCGCTGTATAACTCCAGCTCTGCCACGGGCGTCATGGAGCAGAACCTCGATCGCCTGACCGTCATCATGGCTGTCGTATTTGCCGTGTGTGTCGTTCTGTGCATGTTCTTCTTCCCGCAGGGCATCGTCGGCTACTAAGCATCGGCGTATATACGTTTGTAAAGGGTCCCGCACGTGCGGGACCCTTTTTGTTTACAGACTTGTAACAGAGTCAAAATATCCCCACATACTTCGCCCAACTAAAGAAATTCTCGACCGTTAACCGGAATTAGCGCCATATTGTGCATAAAATGCGCTACTGTATTGCGAAACGTTGGTCCGCACTGCATAACCAGCCATAACGGCGGACCGCGTTTGAATGGTTCGAAAGGGCTGTCTCGACGTTGCCCGGCCGAATTCACTTTGTCCTATCTCATAAGGAGGATGGCATGGCTGATTCTATGTTCCACCAGCCCGTTATGGGTCGTCGCGCCTTTGTTGGCGGCACCCTCGCTGCGAGCTCCATGGCTTTTCTTGCCGCGTGCGGCAAGAAGGGCGGCGACGCTTCCGGATCTGACTCCGGTTCGACGCTGAACTTCTACATCAACAACCCGGTCTGCATCGACCCCTACAACGTCCAGGAGGATCAGGGCACTCAGGTCGAGTACCAGCTCTTCGACGCTCTGACGGAGTACGATAACGAGAAGGGCGAGATCGTTCCGCTGGCTTGCGAGTCCTTTGAGGCTAACGACGACGCCACCGAGTTCACCTTCAAGATCAAGAAGGCTAAGTTCCACAACGGTGACGACGTTACCTCCAAGTCCTTCAAGCTCGGCTGGGAGCGCCTGGTCAACACTAAGTCAGCCATCGCTACCGAGTATGGTCCTTCCGAGGTCTCCTACCACCTTTCCATGGTCGAGGGCTATGACGATCTGCTTGCCGGTAATGCTACCGAGCTGTCCGGCGTTACCTGCCCGGATGACGAGACCCTCGTCGTCAAGCTGACTTCCGCCTACGCCGACTTCCCGTTCGTCGCCTCTCACCCGGCTCTGTCCCCGGTTCCCGAGTGCGCCGAGTCCGATGTCAAGAGCTTCTACCTTGCCCCGGTCGGTAACGGCCCGTTCATGATGGACGGCAAGTGGGAGGATGGTCAGGAGATCAACCTCAAGAAGTTCGACGATTACTATGGCGACAAGGCCAAGATCGATGGCATCCACTTCCAGGTCATCAAGGACATGGAGACCGCCTACAAGGAGTTCCAGGCCGGTAACCTCGACGTCTGCGACGTTCCCGTTGCTCAGATCGACGCCGCCAAGAAGGACCGTGGCGAGTCCAAGGACGGCTACACCATGGGTGACGGCGAGCGCATGCTGCTCGGCTCCGAGCCTTCCACCTACTACCTGACCTGCAACAACACGGCCGAGCCGTTCAACAACGCCGACCTGCGCAGGGGTATCTCCCTGGCCATTAACCGTGAGGCCATCTGCAAGACCATCTTCAAGGGTACCCGTACCCCCGCCGACGGCATTGTTCCTCCGGGCATCGATGGCTACAAGGAGGGCGCATGGGAGTTCTGCGCCTACGACGTCGACAAGGCTAACGAGTACCTCGACAAGGTCGCTCCTGCCGGTGCCAACGGCGATCGTGGCATTAACGTGACGCTGTCCTACAACCAGGACGGTGGCCACAAGGAGATCATGGAGTCCATCATCGGCGACCTCGCCAAGGTTGGCGTTACCGCTGTCTCCGATACTCCTGAGTGGTCTGCCCTGCTCGAGCAGTATCAGAACTTCAACTATCAGTTCGGTCGTCTGGGTTGGATTGCCGACTACCCGATCATGGACAACTTCCTGTATCCGCTGTTCCACTCCGACTCCCTCGGTGGCGACAACCGCTCTGGTTACAACAACCCCGAGTTCGACGCCAAGGTCGACGAGGCTCGTACCACGGTTGACGACGAAGAGCGCGTCGCTAAGATGCAGGAGGCCGACGCTATGGTCGCTGCCGACTGCCCGGTCATCCCGTTGATGTTCTACACGCACACCATCGTCGGCTCCGATCGCATCAAGCACCTCTATGTCGATCCGCAGAAGCACGCCGAGCTGGGTACCGCTGAGCTCGCCTAAGAGTTTTGCAGCTTCCGTGAGGGTCAAGTATTTACGTAGACCTCATGGGAAACATACAGTTCTCCCTAACCTGGGGTAAACTGGCTGATGGTAATTTTGGGATGCCGGTCTGGCGATCGGCATCCCATTTAGGTTAATCCCTAGATAGGGGAGTGGTATGGGAAAGTACATCGTTAAACGTGTGCTTCAGTTCATCCCGGTATTTTTGGGCGTTACGCTGATTCTGTTCGCCCTCCAGAACATCGTGCCGGGAGATCCGATCAAGCTGATCGGTGGAGACAAGGCTCTGTCCCCCGAGGTGGAGCTTCAGCTTCGCGTCCGCTATCACCTGGTCCAGTCGGACGAGGACGGCAACGCGATCCTTGACGAGAACGGCGATCCCGTTCAAACGTCGCTCGTGGACCGTTACTTGTATTACATGAACGGCCTGCTTCATGGCGATCTGGGCAATTCGTACCAGCGCAAGCTGCCGGTTACGGAAATCTTTGCCCAGAAGTATCCGTATACGGTCAAACTTGCCGCGTGCGCCATCGTGCTCGAGGCGATCATGGGTATCGGTGCGGGTATCATTTCGGCGGTTAAGCGTTATTCCTTCTGGGATATTTTGGTAACGCTCACCACGTCGATTCTCGTTGCCGTCCCGGCCTTCTGGCTCGGTATGTTGCTGCAGCTGTTCTTTGGCGTCATCCTTAAGGACGCCACGGGCGGTGCATTCTCCATGCCAATCTCGGGTGCCGGCGGTTCCAGCTCTCAGTATCAGGATTGGATGCACTATGTGCTTCCGACCATTACGCTGGCTTCGGTTTCAACCGCTTATGCTGCCCGCATTATGCGCTCGCAGCTGCTTGACGTCATGAACCAGGATTACATCCGTACGGCAAAGGCCAAGGGTCTCTCCAATCGTGCGATCATCATCAAGCATGCGCTTAAGAATGCACTCATCCCCGTCGTTACCTATATTGGTGTCGACTTCGGCGGCATGCTTTCGGGCGCCATCCTGACCGAGACGGTCTTTAACTGGCCCGGCATCGGCTTCGAGGTCTACCGC
>URZR01000017.1 GCA_900552425.1 uncultured Collinsella sp.
AGATCTACGTGCCCGCTTGGTCCATGGCGGCATGCGTGGGCATCGGCTTTGCGACCTACCTGGTCGTGGCGTTGCTGCACACGCGCTCCATCAAGCGCGTCAGCCTGGCCGAAGCCCTCAAAGTCCAAGAGTAGTCATCGGGGACGTTCTTAAGCGACTAGTTATCGGGGACGGTCTTTGCCGATTGGCCGGCTCGCTGGCCTGGACTGTCCCTGGCGGCACTCATTTAAGTCTGTCCCCAATGAGTGCCTAGCGACTCGGCGTTGCGCTTGACTTCAACCCCACTTCAACGGGTACCATCCTCTATGTCTGTAACGCCATATAGACCGAGGGGATAGATCTATGACCGCAACCGCACCCGCAGCACCGGCAAAGGTGTACTTCACCAACCTGCGCACGCATGCTCGCGAGAGCCAGCTCGACAAGCTCAAGCGCCTCATCCGCCGCGCTGGCATCGAGCGGATCGACTTTGAGAACAAGTTTGTCGCCATCAAGATTCACTTTGGTGAGCTGGGCAACCTGAGCTTTTTGCGCCCCAACTACGCCCGAGCCGTCGCGGACGTCGTGAAGGAGCTGGGCGGCAAGCCCTTCCTTACCGACTGCAACACGCTCTATGTGGGTAGCCGCAAAAATGCGCTCGAGCACATCGACACCGCCTACCAGAACGGCTTTACCCCGTACGCCACGGGCTGCCAGATCATCATCGCCGACGGCCTCAAGGGCACCGACGAGGCGCTCGTCCCGGTCGAGGGCGGCGAGTACGTGCGCGAGGCAAAGATCGGCCAGGCACTCATGGATGCCGACATCGTGATTAGCCTCACCCACTTTAAGGGCCATGAGCAGGCCGGCTTTGGCGGTGCCATGAAGAACCTGGGTATGGGCGGCGGTAGCCGTGCCGGCAAGATGGAGCAGCACGCCGCTGGCAAGCCGAGCGTCGATACCACCAACTGCGTTGGCTGCCGTGCCTGCGAGAAGATATGCGCGCACAGCGCCATCACGTTTGACGGTACGCGTGAGCGCGAGCTTGCCAACGGCAGCACTCGCACGGTTCACGTGGCTGCCATCGACCACGATCGCTGCGTGGGCTGCGGACGCTGCATTGCGGCGTGCAACCAGGACTGCATCAAGCCCGACTATGATGCCGCGGCCGACGTACTCAACTACAAGATCGCCGAGTACACCAAAGCCGTCGTCGACGGCCGCCCGAGCTTCCATATCTCGCTTGCCATGGACATTAGCCCCAACTGTGACTGCCACGCCGAGAACGACACGCCCATCGTCAACGACATTGGCATGTTTGCGAGCTTCGACCCGGTCGCCATCGATCAGGCCTGTGCCGATGCCGTCCTGGCATCCGAGCCGCTGCCTAACACCGAGCTTACCGACAGCGCGGCCAAGATGGAGCATAATCACGAGCATCTGGAGGGCGAGCAGGCCAAGGATCCCTTCTGCATCACGCATCCCGACACCGACTGGCGCGCGTGCATCGCGCATGCCGAGAAGATCGGCCTGGGCACGAGCAAGTACGAGCTCATCGAGGTCAAATAGCACCTAGTTATTGGACATATCAAGCGCCTTTGTAGCGTTAGTTGAGCAAAAGCCGCCCGCGAGCACAAAGCTCGCGGGCGGATTTTCGGAAGTGCTAGGGGTCAGATAGACCAGTAAACCGTACTATTTGCCTAAAAATACTCGTCGAGGAAGTCGTCGACCGTGTTCCAGTAGAGCTCGGGGTTAACTTGCGCACTCTTGGCGTGGGTGGCGCCATGGATGGTGAGCTTTTGCTTGACCTTGCTGGCGCACGCGTCGTAGTTTTGGTCGAGCATGTCGTACGGCACAAAGGTGTCCTGGTCGCCGTGGATAAACAGCATGGGAACCGTCGCGTGTTTGAGTTGCTCCACACTGCTCGCCTTATGAAAGTCGTAGCCCGCGCGCACGTTGCACACCAAGTTTGCTACATCGAGCAAGGGAAAGCTGGGCAGCCCGAACACGTCCTTGAGCTGCAGAGAAAACTCGTCCCAAACACTCGTATAACCACAGTCCTCGATAATGCATTTCACGTTTGCGGGCAGAGATTCCCCCGCGACGTCCATGGCGGTTGCCGCACCCATCGACTCGCCAAAGACCAGGATGCGCGCCTCGGGGTCAGCCTGAACGATCCGCCCAATCCATGCAACGACATCGAGCCGCTCGGGCCAACCCATGCCGATATAGTCGCCGCCGGAGCGCTCGTGGGCGCGGGCGGCGGGTGCGAGTACGTTCATGCCGCGGTCGTGGAATCGTTTGACGTATCGGGCCATGCCGATGGGCTCATCGGTGTATCCGTGTAGGCAGATAGCGTAATTGTGCGTGCTCTCTGGGGCGGCAAAATACCAAGCGGCAAGTTCGGTTCCGTCATCTGCGGTGAGGCTGCTGCTCTCGCGGTTCTCTTTAAACCATGCCCGCGCCTCGGTTCCCTCGGCATCCGGCTGCTCACTTTCTTTGTCGTCCTTGCCGTCCTGCATCATCTTCATGGTGTATGGCGCGCGGGGATTCAGCGCGAAGTCAAACAGAAAGTTGCCGGCAAATCCGAGCAGCGCAATGACAACCACCAGTGCAACGATGCCGGCTATCTTGAGCTTTCGATGGGAATGTGCGTTTTGAGCCATGCGGTATTCTCCTATAAGATGTTAATGCATCAACATTTAATGCAAGCGCATTATGGACGTTCGCCGTTGATGCGTCAACAGGCAAAGAATGGGTAAACAAAGGGTCACGTATGGTGCAAATTTCGCACGCACCCAGACGCTTTGATATAGTGTTGAGAACTCTTTACGTTGGAGGATGTAACCGGCATGTCCGATTCGAGCGACAGTTCCAAGCCGCGACCCAAGGCCGCGGCCGTTCCGCACTACACGGTGGGCGAGGAGATCATGAACTCCGTCACCCATGGTGTCGGCTGTCTGCTGGGTATCGCGGGCCTGGTGCTCCTGATCGTATTCGCTGCCCTGCGCGGCGGTGGCCCGGCCCACATGGCCGCGGCAATTGTCTATGGCGTCAGCATCATCCTCGAGTACCTAGCCTCCACGCTCTACCATGCGATTCAACCCGCGCGCGCCAAGCGCGTGTTCCGCATCATCGACCACAGCTGCATCTACCTGCTCATAGCCGGCAGCTATACGCCGTTTTGCCTCATCACGCTCGCAAACGACGGCGGCGCTGCGCTGTTCTTCGCCGTATGGGCCATCGCCATTATCGGCATTGCCCTCGAGTGCTTTATGCGCGAGCGCCAGCCGCACTGGGTAAGCGGCCTGGTCTATCTGCTGATGGGCTGGCTCGTTGTCTTTAAACTGCCCGCACTCGTGGCGCTGCTGAACCCCGTGGCGCTTGCCCTGCTCGCCGTCGGCGGCGTGTGCTACACCGTGGGCGTGCCGTTCTATATCGCCAAAAACGTGCGCTATCTGCACAGTGTTTTCCACTTGTGGGTGCTCGCCGGCAGCATCTTCCAGTTCATGGCGGTGATTCTCTTCGTAATCTAGCGACCGCGCCTGCGCGCCCGCGTCCTCGTTTGGGCGCCGGTGCAATTGCCGTATCCGTCATCAACGTTTTGACCTGACGTCCCGAATCTTGGAGGTTCGAGAAACTCCCGATGGACATAACCATCTCCCTTATCACTACCCTCGTTTTGACCCTCATCAACGGCTACTTCTCTATGTCCGAGATGGCGCTCACCACGGCCAAGCGCGCCGTGCTGGAGCATGAGGCCGAGGAAGGCGACAAGCGCGCCGAGCGTGCCATTAAGCTGGCCGCCGACTCCGACCAGCTGCTCGCCACCATCCAGGTCGCCATCACGCTCGTGGGCTTCGCCTCGTCCGCCGTCGCCTCGACGAGCCTGTCCGACCCGCTTGCCACGTGGCTCATGAGCTTTGGCATCGCGCCGCTCTCCGCCATCGCGCGCGGCCTGGCGCCGGTCATCATCACCGTCGCGGTCGCCTTCGTGTCCATCGTGATCGGCGAGCTCGTCCCCAAGCGCATCGGCCTGGCCAATGCCGAGGGCGTGTCCAAGCAGGTCGTGGGCCCGCTTTCCGTGTTCCAGAAGATCGCCCGTCCGCTCGTGTGGCTGACTGGCGCTTGCTCCGATGGCCTGGCCCGCATCTTGCGTATCAAGAGTGCCGACGACCGTCAGAACGTCTCGGAAGAAGAGATCAAGTACATGGTCTCGGAGCAGGACGACCTGCTCGACGAGGAAAAGCGCATGATCCACGAGATCTTTGACCTGGGCGACACCGTTGCCCGCGAGGTCATGGTGCCGCGCGTGGACACCACCATGTGCGAGGACGACGAGACGGTCGCCAGCGTGCTATCCACCATGCGCCAGACCGGCTTCAGCCGCATCCCCGTCTATCACGAGGACCCCGACAACGTCGCGGGCATCGCGCACATCAAGGACCTGATCCAGCCCGCGCTCGATGGCAAGGGCGACCAGCCCATCGCCGGCTTTTTGCGCGACGCCACCTTTGTGCCCGACACCAAGGACATCCTGCCGCTGCTGTCCGAGATGCAGACCTCGCACGACCAGATCGTGGTCGTCGTGGATGAGTACGGCGGCACGGCCGGCATCATCACCATCGAGGACATCGTCGAGGAGATCGTGGGCGAGATCGAGGACGAGTTCGACCCCGACAACAAGTACCTCACGCGCCTTTCGCGCCGCGAGTGGCTCGTTGATGGGCGTTTTTCGTGCGATGACGCGATTGAGCTTGGTTGGCCGCTTGAGGAAAGCGATGATTATGAGACCATCGCCGGCTGGATTTTGGAGCTTTGCGACTCGGTGCCCGACATCGGAGAGGTGTTTGAGGTCGCGGGGTACAAGTTTAAAGTGCAGTCGATGCGTGGCCAGCGCATCTCGCTCATTCGCGTGATCGCTCCGGCCGAAACCGATAAGAAGGATTCCGAGTCTTCGGTAGACGAGCCGACGACGTCGGGTGCGGGTTCCGCGAATCCGCACGACGGCGACGAGTAGGACAAGGAAGAGTAGGGGAGAGTTATGGCAGGCCTGTTCAACATCCTTAAGGTCACCGTCAGCGAGGACAAGATCTGCGCGCACGTGCTGGTGAACCCCGGCATGCCGCTCATGACCTCGGAGGATATCGAGGCCACGGCGCGCGTGTACTACCTGGTGCCGGCGATTGCCAAGCACCTGTGCCTGGGCGATTCCGGCCGCGAGTTCCAGGACTGCATGGGTCAGACCGAGCTCTGCCACCTGCTGGAGCACGTGACGGTCGAGCTCATGAACGAGACCGGTCTTGCCGGCAGCATCTCGTGCGGCCGCACGCGCGTAAGCGAGCATGACGAGCGTGTCTTTGAGGTCGAGCTTTCGTGCCCCGACGACGCACTGGCCATCGGTGCGCTGTCGTCGGCCACCTTTATGATGGACTGGGCGTACCTGCACGCCGACCAGCCTGCCCCCGACGTGGAAGGCACGGTCGCGGGCCTGCGCAACCTGGTGCTGGGCATGCGCGCCGAGGCCGAGGGCAAGGATCCTCACGAGGCCGTCGCCGCTGCGAACGGCGAAGATGCTGCCGAGGACGAGGGCGCTGACGAGGGCGATGTGCCGGTCGACGCCGAGCCCGTTGCCGATGCGACCGCCGAGCCCGTTCCCACCGAGCCCCAGGGCGTCCCCAACTTTGACGACGAGCCCCAGGTGGCGATTGATACCGAGGGCGCGGTTGCCGAGAACCACGAGGCCTCCGCTGCCGTCTTTGGCGGTGCGGCGACGGTTCCGGCAGGACCTGCGCATGAGGGCGGCCTGCCGCTCGTGGACGGCGCCGGCGAGGACCCGGGTGCCACGGTGGCCATGCCGGCTATGCCTCAGGAGTAGGCCTACGCGTTTATCACCATCACGTACCTGCACCTTTGCCGTACGCAGATGAGCGGAGCGGCAAGTGATGCGCTGCGGGTATAATGGACAGCATTCAAACGGTGGGCACCGACGTGCCCGCAGGAGAGGAATGATCATGGGTAAGACTTTCAGCTTTGTCTCCGGCGCACTTTTTGGTGCTGCTGCCGGCGCTATTATCGGTGTTGCTCTGGCTCCGCGCTCGGGCGCCGAGACCCGCGCCATGGCTGCCGATATCGCCAACGACGCCTGGGACAATATGCGCGACACCTACGAGCACAGCGCCGAGGAGGCCCGTGCCGCGGTGAATGACTTTGGCCCGATGGTCGACGCCAAGACCGACGACCTGCGCGCCAAGGTCGACCTGGCCCGCGAGCGCATGGACCAGCTGCGCGAGCAGCTCAACGACGCCATTTCGGGCGGCAACGTGACGCCTGCCGCCGACGTCGTGGTGGAGAACGCCGTCGAGGCTGATACCGAGGCTGCGGAGCCCTCGACCGAGGCATAATGCGCGCTGGGGATTTTGTCGGCGCCAAGATCTATCGCAAGCCTACCGAGGACAAGCGCACCAAAAAGGACGGCACACCGCGCAGCCCTAAAAAGCTCGGAAAGATTCACTTTCCGGTCTTTACCCCGGGCGGTACGCGCGTGGTCGGCTTTATGGTCCGCCAGTCCGATATCGCGGGCATGATCGAGCGCCCCGACCGATTCGTAGCGCTCGACGCCATTGGTGTCTACGAGGGCGCCATTGCGGTCGATGACGTCAAGGACACGTACGATGCCGCCGCCGCCAAGCGCCTCGACATCAACCTGGACGATTGCATCATCTGGGTCGGTATGGACGTGCGCACGGAATCGGGCGACGTCGTGGGCTATTGCTCGGACGTCGAGTTCAAGCCGCGCTCGGGCATCGTGCAGGCATTCTATGTGACCGCCGGTGCCGCTTCGAGCGTGCTGGTCGGTGACACGCAGGTGCCGCCGACGATGCTGCGCGGCTACGAGAACGGCGCGATGGTCGTCTCGGACGAGGTCAAGTCGCTCGGGTATTCGGGCGGTGCGGCTGCCAAGGCCGCCGAGGCCAGCGTCGTGGTGGGCGATAAGGTCAAAAAGGGCGCCAAGGTGCTCGACGACAAGGGGTCGGTTGCCGTGGACAAGGGCAGTCGCGCACTGGGCAAGCAGCTCGGTAAGACGCGCGGCATGTTCAAGGCCTTTAAGGACGAATACCAAAAGGCGAGCGGAGGCTCGTCAAAAGCTACAAAATAGCGACGTACCAAATGATGGGAGGCAAGCCGGAGACCTGTTGCTCCGGCTTGCTGTGTTTATGGGGGAGGGCACATGCGCCAAAACGGATCCAACTTAAACGGGCGTTCGGGTACGCGTCCGACGGCGCGCCGCGACCTGGGGCAGCTGCCCAGCGGCCAGCGCAAACGCCGCCGTAAGCCCGGCGCGATGTACCTCAACCATAGCCGCGGCTTTAGCGATCGCAGCGCGCGCATCGGCAACAGCCGTACGCCCCGTCGTTCGTCTCGCCTGCCCTATGCGCTCATCGCCGTGGGCTGCGCGCTCGTGCTGTTTATCGCTGCCGTCGTGGGCTACGTCAACCGCAGCGTGGACGTGGAGCTCAACGGCCAGAAGACCGCGGTGCGCGTGGGCTCTACGCTGCAGAATCTCATCGACGACCAGGAGTTGACTGACGCCTACGACGCAGGCGACCTGCTGGCCGTCGATGACAGCGTGCTGACCCGCCATGGCGGCGAAAAGCTGTCGGTTAAGGTGGACGGCAAGCGCATAAAACAGGGTAAGTGGAAAAGCCGCGAACTTGAGGGCGGCGAGAAGGTGACGGTCAAGGATGGCCGTAACACCTACGAGAAGCACGAGGTTCAGGCTACGGTTATCGAGCCCAAGCTCAAGGTCGAGGGCACGGGCGCTATCGAGTATGTGCAGACGTGGGGTGTCCAGGGCCGCTCGGAGGTGTGGGTCGGCGAGCAATCGGGTAAGACGCAGGACCGCGGCGAGGTTGTGCCCGCTACCGATTGCGTCGTTGCGTGCGCGAGCGTGGCGCCCAAGGGCAACGAAAAGTACGTGGCGCTGACGTTTGATGAGGGCCCGAGCGGAGCGACCAAGCAGATCTTGCAGGTGCTCAAGGAAAAGGGCGTCACCGCGACGTTCTTCCTTTCGGGCGATGCGGTCGAGGCCTCGTCCGCCACGGCCAAGGCGATTGTCGATGCCGGGTGCGAAATCGGATCCAACAGCTACAGCGACGATTCGCTCAAAGGTCAGGACCGTGAGGCGGTACGCGAGCAAATCACGAAAGGCACCGATGCGATTAAGTCGGCGACCGGCGTGAAGACGATGCTGCTGCGCGCCCCCTACGCTGCCTTTGACGAGCAAAACTGGATTGATGCGATGGACCTGGTTTCCGCCGTGGTCTCGTGGAATATTGACTCGGGCGACTGGCTGCTCAACGGTGCCGACGAGCAGGTCTCGACGGTGCTCGATTCGGTGACGCCGGGCAATATTGTGTTGCTCACCGATAGAGACGAATGCGCCGAGCAGACGCTCGAGGCGCTGCCGCAGATTATCGACGGCCTCATTGCCGACGGCTACAAGATCGTGACGCTCAGCGACCTGGTCAAGACGGACACGTCGCTGAGCAAAAAGCTCACCTCGCTCACCAAGGTTTCCATGCCCAAAAACGCCGTGTTCCCCCAACTTGCCGAGGACGATGACACCACAGAGTAGTCATTGGGTAGTCGTTTAAGAACGTCCCCAAGGGCTATGTCACGGATACGTCAGCGTTTGGTATGCCTGCAATGTGCAGCGCATAAATTCGATGCCGCAGGGCGATGCTGATGCTATAGTTACTGCGGTTAATGAGGGTCAAGAGAAAGGTTACAGGTGAAATCCAAACCTCGACCATACAGTCGATGACCCCATGCAGGTGCTTTTTGCGCATGCACGGGGTGTAAGCGTCGAGCGGCGTGCCGCCCGCGCATGCGTATACATATCCAGAAGCCCCCGGACGCCGCACGCGCGGCCGCGTCCGGAGGAATAATGATGGGGAGCACCATTGAATTATCTGAGTGAGATGCTCAAATTGCCGGTCTTGGACGTCGACGGCGAAAAGCTCGGCGTGGTCAACGATTTTGGCATTGCTACCGGCGAAGTTTTTCCGCACGTGACGTCGCTCGCGTTCCGCGGCCCCGGCAAGACGCCGTTTATGATCAGCTGGCGCAAATGGGTCGACCGTATCGACGAGACGGGCGTGTATCTCAACACGTCTGCCACCAATATTCGCTTCTCGTACCTGCAGCCGACCGAGCTCCTGCTGGCGCGCGACGTGCTCAATAAGCAGATCGTCGACACGCAGGGCATGAAGGTCGTGCGCGTCAACGACATCAAGTTTTCCATGTCGGGCGAAAACCAGCTGCGCCTGTTGGGTGCCGAGGTCGGTGCCCGCGGTCTGCTGCGCGCGATCAGCCCCGCACTCGAGCATATCGTCGAAGGCTTTATGAAGCACCTGGGCAAGCCGCTCAGCGAGGACATCATCGCTTGGTCCTACATGGACCTGCTCGACCGCTCGACTAAAAACATCCAACTCTCGGTGTCGCACAAGACGCTCGGCGAGCTGCACCCTGCCGACATCGCCGACATTATCGAGCAGCTCGACCCGCGCCTACGTGCGCAGGTGTTTGCGCAGCTCGATACCGCCCAGGCAGCCGAAGCTATCTCGGAGTTCGATGACGACGAGCTTATGACCGAGATGCTCGAGGGCCTGTCCGACACGGACGCATCGTCGATGCTGGCCATGATGGACCCGGACGACGCTGCCGACCTGATCGACGAGCTTGATTACGAGAAGGCCGAGAAGCTCCTGCGCCTGATGGGCGTCAAGGAGGAGAAGGCGATTCGTAACCTGCTGGGGTATGAGGACAACACCGCCGGCCGCATCATGACCTCGGAGTTTGTCTCCCTGCCCGCCACGGCAACGGTCGGTGACGCCATCGAGGCGATTCGCGAGCTCGACGAGGACTTCGAGAGCGTCTACTACGTCTATACCGAGGATCCGAGCGGCATGCTGACCGGTGTGCTTTCGCTGCGCACGCTGATCGTAGCCGACCGCGACGCCACGCTGGGTCAGCTGGCCTATCGCGACCTGGTCTACGTGTCGCCCGACGAGGACCAGGAAGACGTAACGGACGAGATGACCAAGTATGACCTGGTCGCTATCCCCGTCTGCGACGAGAACCGTCATATCCTGGGTATCGTAACCTTCGACGACGCCATGGACGTTATCGCCGAGGAGCATCAGGAGGACCTGCAGATCGCCGGTGTCGGCTCGGGCGACAGCGCGTCGGACGACTCGACGAACGTGCTCAGCTGGTTCGTGCATCGCCAGTACTGGGTTGTTGTATGGGGCATCGCGTCGTGCATCATGGCGACCGTGCTGGGAACGGCGCTCGGCTCCGCGCATCTGGTGGTGTTCCCCATGTGCGCCATGCCGCTCGTGCTGCTGGCGGCCTCGCGCATGGTGTCGTTCGTCAAGAACTACTTCCTGGAGTATGACGGTCACGACGACGAGCCCAAGCCGTATCTGGGATTCTTCTTCCAGAGCACGGGCATGGGCCTGATTCTGTCACTCGTGACCTACCTGTGCGCCCAGCTGGTGCGCACCGCTGCATTCCCCGATGCCTCTATGTTTGAGGAGCAGCTCTTTACCGGCTGCTTTAACATTGCCGCCATCATTTGCCTGGTTGGCAACATGAGTGCCGTGATTTACCTGATGGTGCTGTTCTGGCGTGACGAGCATGACCTCAACACGTCGGGCACCGCCATGAACGTTATTGCCGTCATGATCTCGTGTGTGGCGTATTGCATCGCCGCGGTGCTGCTCGCCATGTCAGTCATGGGCTAGGTGGTCGCGTGCAAAATACCAAGCAAAAGTCGGGCACCAAGCAAAAGCTGACCATCGCGGCCATCTTTGGCGCTATGGGTCCCGGTCTGCTGGCGGCGCTTTCGGGCAATGACGCCGGCGGCATTGCAACGTATTCCAGTGCGGGCGCCAGCTATGGCTACAAGATGCTCTGGATGCTTCCCGTCATGACTGTGCTGCTCATCGTGACGCAGGAGACCGCGGCGCGCTGCGGCTGCGTCACGGGCAAGGGCCTGGCATCGCTCATTCGCGAGCGCTTTGGCGTGCGCAAGAGTGTACTTGCTATGGCGGCGCTGTTGATCGCCAACACGGCTGTGACCATTTCGGAGTTTGCGGGTATTGCGAGCGGCCTTGCCCTCTTTGGCGTGCCGGCGAGCATCTCGGTGCCGTTGGTGGCGCTGCTGGTGTGGATGCTTACCATGTCGGGGAGTTTCCAGCGCATCGAGAAGATTCTGCTGCTGGTGAGCTGCGTGTTCGTGACCTATATCGTCGCCGCGTTTATGGCTGGCCCCAACTGGGGTGAGGTCGCGGTCGACCTGGTCGTGCCCAACATTCAAAATGACCCCAGCTACGTGTCGCTCGTGGTCGCAACGATCGGTACCACCATCGCGCCGTGGATGATTTTCTTGGCGCAGAACAACGTGGTCGATAAGAACGCGGGCGAGGACGATATCGTGCTGCAGCGTATTGATACCGTGAGCGGCTCGATCGCTGCCGATATCATTGCCGGCTTTATTATCATCACGACCGGCACGGTGTTGTTCCCGGCGGGTATTCAGATTAGCGATGCTGCCGATGCTGCCCGCGCGCTGGAGCCTATTGCGGGTCAGTGGTCTACGGTACTGTTTGCCTCGGGCCTGGTCGCGGCGAGCTTCTTGGCTGCCTGCGTGCTGCCGGGCGTTACGTCGAGCGCTATCTGCGAGGCATTTGGCTGGGAGCGCGGTGCCGACCGCAGCTGGGACGAGGCCCCGGTCTATCGCGGCATCATTACGGCCATCATCGGTATCTCTGCCGTGCTGGTGCTCATGCCCGGCGTCGATCTGTTCCAGATCATGATGACCTCGCAGGTCATCAATGGCGTGCTACTGCCCGTGGTTCTGGTGTTCCAGGTGGTTATCGCTGCCGACCGTCACATTATGGGCGCCAACCGCAATGGCCGCGTGTGTAATGTGCTCACTTGGGCGACTATCGCCGTGATTACGGTGTTGACGGTCGTCATGTTTGTGCTGCAGGCGATGGGCTACAGCGCTTAACGCCCACTTTTGCTTCCGAACAGGCCGCAGCGATGGACTGCGGCCTGTTTTTTGCCCGCTATAGGGCATTAGTTATATGGCAGTGGGTGGCGCGCGCAGACGTAGTGTAAGAGCGTCCCGAGGTCCGTCGCTGCAAGTCCCGATGTTACTCCTTCTTGAGACCGCGCCTCTCGACTATCTCGTCCACTATCTCCCTGGCGCGCCGCCCGAGCGCGCGGCGCCTCCCCTCTGTCGGGGCCGGCCTGTCCGCGGGCTCGGCGAAGCCCTCGGCGGCCGAGGCCTCGGAGAACACGCGCTGCTGGGACCACTGTCCCTCGGTCTCCATGAGGCTCGCGCACGTCAGGCGCAGCATCGACTCCCTCGAGGGGAAGGACTGCACGACCCTGTAGCGGCGCTTGATCTCGCGGTTGGCGCGCTCCTGGACGTTGTTGGTGCGGAGCTTGGCCCAGTGCGCCCTGGGGAAGGCCGTGAACGCCAGCGCGGAGTCCTCGGCCTGCTCGAAGACCTCGCCGGCCCTGGCGGACACCGACGCCACCCAGGGCGCCGCCTCGGCCCACACGCAGCGCGCGAGGTCGGGGTCGTCCTGGTAGACCGCGGCGTGCACGAGGTCCCTGACGGCCGCCTTGGAGTCCTCGGGCCTGCCCGAGCAGGCGCTCTGGAGGTTGCGCTGCAGGTGCGTCACGCAGCGCTGCCAGGCGCAGCCCTGGAACAGGCGCGAGACGGCGGCCACGAGCCCGGCGTGGCTGTCGGAGACCACGAGGCGAACGCCGGCCAGCCCGCGCTCGCGCAGCCCGCCGAGGAATGCCGCCCAGGAGTCCTCGCTCTCGGTGTCGACCACGTCGCAGCCCAGGAAGTGCTTGCGCCCGTCGGCGCCCAGCCCGATCGCGGTCACGACGCCCTGCGAGACGACCGACGAGCCGACCCTGCAGCTCATGTAGGTAGCGTCGAGCCACAGGTAGCAGCACGGCGTGCCCGACAGGTCGCGGCGGCGGAACTCCGCCACCTCGGCGTCGAGGTCGGAGCAGAGGCTCGAGACCTCCGAGCTCGACAGCGAGGATATGCCCAGCTTGGACGCCACGCGCTCGACCTTGCGGGTGGACACGCCGCATACGTACATCTCCTGCACGATGGCGGCCACCGAGGTGTCGACGCGCGACCATCGCGCGAGCATGCCCTCGGGGTAGTAGGTGCCGTGCCTGAGCTTGGGTATCTCGAGCTCCACGTCGCCCACGGCGGTCTTGAGCGACCTGGGGCGGTAGCCGTTGCGGCTGTTCTCCCTGCCGTCGCTGCGCTCGTTGCGGCTCGCGCCGCACATCTGCTGGGCCTCGGAGTCCATCAGCGCGTTCATCACGCTGCCCAGCACCCTGCACGCGAACTCGCGCGCGTCGCCGCACTCCTGCCAAAGCCTCGCCGCCTCGAGGGCCTCGTCGCGGCCGAGGCGCAGTACACTCTCTTCTTGGGGCATCGCCTTTCCTTCCATTCGTCACCTTCATTACTCCAACGACGAATTCTAGGCGGTGTCCCCTCCCTTTCAAGAAAGGGCGGAGGCGGGGCATTCCCCGCCTCTTACACCACATCTCTGCGCGCTACCTGGCAGTGGACAAAAAATGCCAAATATGAGTACTGTTGCTAAGTGAATAGCATTTACATCCAAGAAGATAATGGACATAGCCGATAGTATGTTCATTAAAATTGGCTCCAATATGTCTTAAACCAGTCAGGTTGGCTGCTTTAGGGGGTTGTAGGGGTCGCTCGGACGTCATTTTGGGTGGTTTTGCCTGCTACTAAAATGGTAACAATACTCATATTTGCCCCTTTTTGTCCACGACCCCTTGGAGCCGGCTCGAAAAGAGTGATTTTGGGTTGTTTGCTGCGGGTGTGGGCTTGGAAACAACGTTCGGGGTGGCGAGGCGCCCAGAATTTGGTTGCAAGGAGGGCGTTCCTAGGCTGTGTCAGGAGTGTCCCTGGGTGCCGGCACATAAGGAACGTCCCTAACTGTCGGAGGGGGTGCCTGCCGTGGCGGGCACCCCTCCGGATGTGGGAAGTTTGCGCTGCAGGTTACTTGTCGGTGCCCAGCTTGTGCGGCTTGAGAGCGAGCGCATTGACGAGCGCGTCGGTGGCAGACTTGACGGCCGCCGGCTGCGGATCGTTGACGTGATCCTCGGGATGCACGGGCAGGTCCTTCTTGACTGCATCGTGGATCAAGTTGAGGTACTCAGTCACGCCAGTGGTCGACAGGTGCGTGCCATCGCCATCGAACAGGTCGTTGCGATTGGCACTGTATCCGTACCAGTCGATAACGCGCACGTTCTTGTAGCGCGTAGCAGCGTTGGCGATGGCCTGGTTGGTAGAGCCAACCCACGGCTGCGGGCTGCGCGTGTTCACAAACACCACAATACGCTTATCTCCTGCATCGGTCATGATGGCGTCGATCTGGTCGTCGGTTACCAAGCCGTTGGTGCCCAGTGCAAAGACCACGATCTTGCCGGCAAGGTTCTGTTGGAGATAGCCCTCAAATGTCGCGCGGCCCGCATCAAACTGGCGGCCCTTTTCGGCATCGATATGGCTGTGCGGGAACACGCCGTCAAAGGAATCAACGGCGCGCAGCGACACGGAGTCACCGATCATCAACAGGTCGTAGGAGCCATCGGGGAAGCCGTCGTTGTCCTTGTCGGTGTCGTCGGCCGCCTGTTGGTCTGTGGGCGCGGTGTTTTTGGCTTCCTTGTTGAGGACTTCGGCGCCCTCACCGCTCAGCGCGGAGGTCTCCGGCACAAAGATCAGGCCGCCCAGCGCGATAACAAGCACGATGCCGCAAGTGGCGCACACGGGAATATGCGCGCGCACCCAGTTGGCGGGCGTGGTGGTGCCGTCGCGGAACTCGGATACGGTGCGCCCAAAGGCGCCCTTTCTAAACGGCGTCTCGATAAAGCGATATGAGCATTCGGCTACGGCGACCACCAACAACACCTGCAAAATGTACTGCCACCACGGCGTATCGTTGATGTTGGCGACCGGGTTCATGAGCAACAGTAGCGGATAGTGCCACAGGTAGATGCTGTACGAGCGCTTGCCAACCCACACGAGCGGCTCGGCGGACAGTGCGCGGGCAACCATTCCCTGGGGCTGCACGCAGGCCGCGATGACCATGAGCGTGAGGATGGAACATAACAGCGTGCCGCCGCGATACTGGAACGCGGTGTAGCCGTTGGTGAGCGCGACCATGGCGGCAAGGCCAACCAGACCCACGACGCCCAACACATCGATGGATGCAGGTGAGGACCAAAAACGCACGAGCGTACTCGGCTGAGTCGGGACGGTCTCGGCTGCGCCGTCGGTCGTAGCGTCATGCTTGCTTTCGGCGTTCTTGCCGTGCTTGGCGGCGCCAGCCAGGCGATTGAGCCCCAAACGATGAGCGAGACGCACCGGCGCCAGGTCGCGATCGGGGATAAAGGCCATCCAGGCGCCCAGCAGCAGCGAGAACACGCGGGTGTCGGTGCCGTAGTACACGCGGCTGGGGTCGGCGGCGGGGTTATAGAGCACCATCATGGCGATGGCGGAGACAGCAGCCAGGCCCAGAACCATGCGGCGCGTGTTGGGCTTGCTCATGTGCATAAATACCATAGCGAGCAGCAGCGGGGGCCAAACCAGGTAGAACTGTTCCTCGATGGCGAGCGACCAAAAGTGCGTAAGCGGCGAGGGATCGCCCAGGGCGTTGAAGTACGAGACGTCCTGCATAATCTGCCACCAGTTGTTAAAGAACAGCAGCGACGGCAGAATGTCGGGACGCATCTTGGTGAGCATCACGTGGTTGAAGACGGTGCACAGCGCACAGGTTACAACCACAACG
The DNA here is from genome assembly GCA_900552425.1 of uncultured Collinsella sp. Taxonomy (GTDB): domain Bacteria; phylum Actinomycetota; class Coriobacteriia; order Coriobacteriales; family Coriobacteriaceae; genus Collinsella. The sequence continues at coordinate 15,909 of URZR01000017.1, forward strand.
GTCACCACGGCGGGGGCCAGGCGGCGGATGCGGCGCTGCCACATCTGGAATCCCGCCTCCTGCTCGGCCTTTTCGGGTACGACGATCAGGTGGCGCTTGATGGTGTTCAGCGGCTGCACGGGGTTGTAGATGAAGGTCGTGACGTTGCTCTGTGCCAGCACGTCGGCGGCCATTTTGCCGATGCCGGGACCCGACGCCCCGGGGATGCCCGTCAGTCCCGGCACGGCCGGGGAGGCGTGGTGCATGCCCATCACGATGTCGGTGATGTTCCGTTCGCGGACGACGCTGACGATGGCGTTCGAGATGTTCACGTCGTAACGCATCAGCTCCTGGAGGTAGATGTCTCCCGCCGCGGCCGCCGTCGCCGCCGCGTCGAGGATTTTCTGGGCGCGTTTCTCGACGTTCGGGTCCTCCACCTTGTTGTCGATGGCGTGCAGGGCGTATAGTCCGTTCGGCTCCTTGGCGCGCTTGAGCATCGAACTCAACCATACCAGTTCGTCGGCCGTGCGTTCGTCGGCCACGGGGATCAGGATGTGGTCCTCCTGCCGCGGCTGCCTGTCTCCGGTGTCCTGGGCGCTGCGCATGGCGATGTTGTGGGCGCCCCGCTGCGTGGCGAAGGTCGACACGGTGCAGGTGGCCAGAATCATCAGGATCGTGCCGTTGAGCACGCTTTCGCTCAGCAGCCGGATCGGCTCCCCGTCGGGCGTGTGGCCCAGGATGACGTTGTAGCCCACCATGACGGCGGCGAGCGTGGCCGCCACGTGGGCGCT
>URZR01000018.1 GCA_900552425.1 uncultured Collinsella sp.
CCGGGCGCATCATGGTACTTCCCAACCGTGATGAAGGGGCCAGGAGGTCCTGGCCCCACAGATCCGTAGATGATTAGGCAAGGAGCCACTTCCATGCGGGCACAGCGTGTACCACACCGTGTTCACATGGAATATCGGCCTGTTCATCCATAGTAACGATTACCGACTCGCCAAGATCAAACTGGGCCATCGAGGCATCGAGGGCTGCAATTTCGCGTTCGCGCGTTTTCTCGCTTGCCATATCCACACTCACCTGAGTCAGGCTATAAGCCTGCATGAGAAGTGCATCCCCAGCCACAAAGTCAACCTCATGGCTTTTATTCTTCTCCTTGACCAGTAGGCGGCAGACCGAACCGACCCGCACCGCAGGAGTCCTTCTTCTGAGCGCATTGAACACCGCAGTCTCGAGCCTCTGGCCCTGGTCCAATGCCGATGCGGGAGAGAATGCTCCAAACATCGCAGGATCGACAGCGTAGACTTTAGACGCAGACCGCGTATTATTTGCAAGTGAACGCGTAAACTCCGGCACAGAAAACAGCAGGTAGGCGTCCTCGTAATACTCAAGTAAGTCACTGAGCGTATTTCGACTGACGGATATCTGTCTGCTCTTGAACTCGTTGTACACTTTGTTCACTGAGAGCTCTCGTCCCGAAGATGCCATGCACCGCGCCAGAAACAGCGAGGCCAAACGGGGGTTCTTGACGTCGTAACGTTCAACGACGTCCATGGCGACCGTTCGCGACGCATATTCCTGTAGCAGCTGAATCGCGTCTGCGGGCGTCTGCTCAAGTGTCGCGATGAATCCCCCTCGCTCGAGATATCCGACCAGATGGTGTCTGAGCAACGCTGCATCGCTCGAGGAGAAGGGCGCGTTCGACTCAGGAACGCCCCCCGTCTTATATCGGACGTATTCCGAAAAACTCAACGGAAAAAGCTCTCGCACAAGAGAACGACCCCTGAACTCGCTCTTAAGTTCTGAGGATAGCATCTTAGAAGAAGATCCCGTCACGTAAACGGTCGCCTTCTCCGTATCGACCACGCGTCGCAGAAACGCACCCCATTCGGGTATTTCCTGGATCTCGTCAAAGAAAAGGTAGGCGCCCTCGCCTCGAGCAGCAGGATATAGTGCATAGAATGTATCGAGCACGTCCGCTAGTAGCGATGGCTCATACGGACGCAAGCGCTCATCCTCAAAATTGAAATATAGCATCCGGTCAAGCTCGACGCCTTGGCCCTGAAGCCGCCGCATCTCCTGATACAGGCGATACGTCTTTCCACAACGGCGGGCCCCCACAACCACATTTACGATGTTGTCGCGCTTTGGCTCCTGTGGGTTTCCCAGATCAAGGTCTCGCTCAAAGACCTGTGGAACCCCCTGCTGTTCAAAGTCCTTTATTTTCTGGGCGATCAAGTCGTTGAATGCCATGATTCTCCAATCTTGCTCTCTAGCTAATCAAAATTATACCGATTCTTGATTAGCTAGAGAGCAAGATTACGTGCAACTTGATTAATAGAAAATCAAGTTTTGCTGTTACCGAGCATCAAGGTCCAAGACTAGCAGCCCGCGACACCCAAATTAGCTACTTAACGCCAGGGGTCGGCTTCGAACATTGGCTCGCGCTCGGGGCGGCGATCGCTGTAGGGATCGTAGCCGTCGTCATCCTCGTTCTCGGCACGGATATAGGGGTCGCGCGGCTTGGGCGCCGGTTTAGGCGCAGGCTTAGGTGCGGCGGGTGCGGCATCGGTCGCCGGCGTGTTCGTCTTGTTCTTGTCTGTCATCTGCATAGCTCCTTGCCATGTACTCACGTTCAACACCATCGATTGTCGCACGAAAAAGGGCGGCGGACCCGATTGGATCCGCCGCCCTTGGCGTTTTGCGATGAGGGGCGGTTTTAAAGCCGGCCCAAAATCTACTCGGCGTCGGGGACTTCGTAGGTGGCCGCCGGCGTGTTGTCGCACACGACGGTAAAGCCGCCGTCCTTGTCGACATCGACCGTCACCTGATCGCCCTCGCGCACCGTACCGTCGATGATGGCGGCGGCAATGGCATCCACGACCTCGCGCTGCACGAGACGCTTGAGCGGACGGGCACCAAAGACCGGGTCCAGGCCGCCCACGGCGAGCATCTGCTTGGCCGCCGGGGTGATGGCCAGCGTCATGCGCTCCTTGGCCAGACGCGCGCGGACGTCGGCGAGCTGGATGTCGACGATCTTCTCGATCTGCGCCATGCCGAGCGGATGGAACACCACGATATCGTCGATACGGTTGAGGAACTCGGGGCGGAAGGTTTGAGCCATGGCCCCGTCAACCTGATGGCGCATCTCCTCCTCGTCCTTGCCGGACAGATCGGCGATAGCCTTGGAGCCCACGTTGGACGTCATGATGATAATCGTGTTCTTGAAGGACACTTGGCGACCCTGACCATCGGTTAGACGGCCGTCGTCGAGCACCTGCAGCAGCACGTTAAAGACATCCGGATGAGCCTTCTCCATCTCGTCGAGCAAGATCACGGAGTAGGGACGACGGCGCACGGCCTCGGTGAGCTGGCCGCCCTCGTCATAGCCCACGTATCCCGGGGGCGCACCGATCAGACGCTGGACGCTGAACTTCTCCATATACTCGGACATGTCGATACGCACGAGCGCGCGCTCGTCATCGAACAGGCACTCGGCCAGCGCCTTGGCGAGCTCGGTCTTGCCCACGCCGGTGGGGCCCAGGAAGAAGAAGCTGCCGATGGGCTTGTCTGGGTCGGAGAGACCCGCACGGCTGCGACGCACGGCCGCGGCTACAGCGGAGACGGCCTCGTCCTGACCGATAACGCGCTTATGCAGCTCGCCCTCCAAGCCCTTCAACTTGTCGAGCTCGCCCTGCATCATCTTGGACACGGGCACACCGGTCCAGGCGCTCACGACCTCGGCGATCTCGTCGGAGGTCACCTGTTCGTTGAGGCCCTCGCCGTCCTGCTGCTTTTGCGCCTCGAGCGCAGCCTCGGAATCCTGAATCTGCTGCTGCAGACCCGGGATCACAGAATAGCGAAGCTCGGACGCACGGCCCAGATCGCCGTTGCGCGTCGCGCGCTCCTCTTCGCTCTTGGCCGCGTCAAGCTGGCCCTTAAGCTCCTGCACGTGGTCGATGGCGTTCTTTTGGTTGAGCCAGCCGGCCTTTTGCACGTTGAGCTTTTCCTGGACTTCGGTAATCTCTTGGCGCAGAGCCTCCAAACGCTCCTTAGAGGCGTCGTCGGTCTCTTTCATGAGCGCCTGTTCCTCGATCTGCAGCTGGGTGAGCTGACGCGTGGTGGCGTCGATCTCGACCGGCATGCTGTCGAGCTCCATGCGCAAGCGGCTTGCCGCCTCATCGACCAGGTCGATGGCCTTGTCGGGCAGGAAGCGGTCGGCGATATAGCGATCGGAGAGGTCGGCAGCTGCCACGAGCGCACTATCGGTGATATGCACGCCGTGGAAGATCTCGTACTTCTCCTTGAGGCCACGCAGGATTGAAATGGTGTCCTCGACGGTAGGCTCGCTGACCATCACGGTCTGGAAACGACGGGCGAGTGCCGCGTCCTTCTCGATGTACTTGCGGTACTCGTCGAGCGTAGTCGCGCCGATTGCGTGCAAGTCGCCACGGGCGAGCGCCGGCTTGAGGATGTTGCCGGCATCCATGGAGCCCTCGGTGGCACCCGCGCCCACGATGGTGTGGAGCTCATCGATGAACAGGATGACCTTGCCTTGCGCCTTTTGCACTTCCTTGAGCACGGCCTTCAAGCGGTCCTCGAACTCGCCGCGATACTTGGCGCCGGCGACCAGCGCGCTCATGTCGAGCTCGATGAGGTCGCGGTCGCGCAGGGTGCTCGGTACGTCGCCGGCCACGATTCGCTGAGCAATGCCCTCGACGATGGCCGTCTTGCCGACGCCCGGCTCGCCGATAAGCACGGGGTTGTTCTTGGTGCGGCGGGACAGAACCTGAATAGTACGACGGATCTCGTCGGTACGGCCGATGACCGGGTCGAGCTTGCCGGCGCGAGCCAGATCGCAGATGTTGCGACCGTACTGCTCCAACGCCTCAAACTGCGTCTTGTCCTCGGCAGACGTCACGCGGTCATCGCCACGCAGTTCCTCGTAGACTTGCTCGATGCGCTCCTTGGTCACGCCGGCGTCACGCAGCACGCGACCCGCCTCACCCTTGTCCTCGGCAAGTGCCATCAGCAGATGCTCGGTCACCACAAAGCTGTCGCCCATCTTGGTGGCCTTTTTCTCGGCCTTCTCGATCACGCGAACGAGCTCGTTGGACAGGCCCATCTGCTGACCCTCGCCCGACACCTTGGGCGCATGGTCGATGGCATCTTGTGTGGAGCGTGCGAGCTGAGCCGGGTCGGCACCGATGCGCTCGATGATCACGGAGATATTGCGCTCGCCGGCACCGAGCAGGGCAGACAGCAGGTGGATCGGCTCCACCGCGCCGGCCTGTGCATCGGCAGCCGTGCTCATGGCGGTCTGCAGCGCCTCGCGCGACGTCATTGCTAGCTTATCGATTCTCATGGAATCACCTCTCTTGGGGCGGCCGCCCTACGGGGCGGCTTCACGTTGTTCGAGAAGTATTGTTGCCAGCTTTGCGCGATCTTATACACAAATCTAAGTCTCTATATATAAGATTTTCTGAGTGAATTACGGATAGGGTACTGAGATGTCAGCCCGCCGCTGCCCAGGCGCGCTACCGTCTCGATCTGTAACATCTAGCAGCCATTTTTGATCCTAGATGTTACAGATCGAGACAGACCGAAAACCACCACAAAGAGGACAGGCACCTTTGTGGTGGTCGCGGTCTCTACTCCTTCGCCGAACCCGTACTTCCCGATTCGACGGTCCAGGGCATCTCATCCTCGAACAGCCATGTACGGGCAGACCCACTATCGCGTGCAGTCTGCGGGTCAGGCAAGCAGGTCTGTTTATAGGCATCTTGGATACACTGACCCATAAAATCGTTGAGCTCGGTCTGGTCGCCCTCCATGACATAGGCGACATCGCCGTCCATGATGTAGATGCCCGGACCCTCATTGCCCTCGTAGCCCGGATCGTACGAGACATCACATAACTTTGCGCCGTTTGCAGTGTCCAGCTCGATGGACGAGTGGCATCCGCCAACCATGTCGTTCGCTTTTGCCCGATAGGACGCATATCCGTACCAACGCTTAAATGTTTTGCCCTTGAGTAGCTCGGACGCCCTATCGATCAGGCTTGTATCCGTGGTATAGCGCATGGCCCCAAGCTGAATACGCGGATAATTGCTAATGCCCAGCACAGCCGGCTGCTCATCAAAATCAACGGTAATGGTCTCGGGCTTGTCGTCGCCGGTCAGAAGTTCGACAGATTGAGTCACAGGCTTGACCACCGGCTCCGTCACCGCAGCAGGTAGAAATGCCATACCGACAGCGCCCGCGCCAACCACAGCGATCGCAAGCGCCAAGACAATCAATCCAATACGGGCAGAACGGCTCACGGCAAAACACCCCACAATGCAAACCTTCGCCACCTGCACTAATGATACCGCCAGCTAACACTATTACCAAAAGAAGCCGCGCGCTCCTCACCACCACAAAGGGGACAGGCACCTTTGTGGTGGTTTTCGACGCTAACGGTCGACCATCTCGCGCAATGAGATTAAACTTGAATTGCTCTCTGAACATATCCATTTCTGCCTATCCTCAACAGATCTTTGTCTCGAGGAGCGCATATGAAGCCGCCTCATTCCACCGGTCGCAACGTCATCGCCATTCTCGCCATACCCATCGTGATGCTCTTCCTTATCGTCATCACGCCCTTTTCCCTTGGTATCACCTCGCCCTTCGATTTATGCGGAATGGTCGACGCCGGCTCGCGTGCCACCTCGCTCTCCTTTATCTGTCGCGGCGTGTTTTACGAAGATGGAATTCCCACCGGAAGTTGGCAGTCAAAGTTGCCACTGCTCGGTCAGATCGACGGATGCTCCCCCTATTTCTGCCTTGGACCTCAGACGCTAAACTATCTAATCGACGACCAGCCACTCGACTTCATCACCCTCGCCTACGACTACGCACCAAACACCGATGAGCGCCACATGAACCAAGTCCTCGACAAGATGCTTGGACAGTGCGGGCTCACCGAGGAGGCCGGTCGAACCATCTATAGCAACCAGAAATTAAAGCGAACAGAACTCCGCCGTGTCGGAAAAATCAAAGGGCGAAACGGGGCCGCCTACTGGGATGCCTGGGCAACACGCGACAAGGGCGAATTCGGACACAGCACCTATATGGTCACTGTCTACACCAAAGACGGAATTAAGGACAATGTTGACGATTTCGCGTCATCCAAACTCGGCATCACCAAAACAACCAAACCCGCCAGCCCAGATGAAATTCTGTAGAGCCGCCCATTAACATGCCGCTCAACGATCACAACAGCATCGAGCTCGTCCCCACCACCACAAAGGTGCCTGCCCCCTTTGTGGTGGTTTTCAACAAAAAGAAGCCGCCCCGATAACAGAGGCGGCATCAAGCAAGTCTATTTATTAGCGTCCCTCAAGACCCAACGAGAACGTCGCAGTAGCCCCAGCCACACCTTTCCCTCGGGCGACCCTCGCGAAGCGCGTGAGCACGAGGGAAAGGTGTGTCCGGGGCGTACAGCAGAGTTACTCGGCAGCGGCCTTGAACTTGTTGTAGTTGATCAGGCAGCCGGCCTTGACGATGGCACGCTCTTCGGCCGTCATATCGGCAATATAGAGCTCAATCTGCTCGACCGCACCATCGGCGCGCACCACGTAGGCGGCGATGTCCTTCAGGTCGCCATCGAGCGCGGCACGGATACCCGGCACAAAGACGTAATCGCCCACCTCAAAGTTGGGCTCCGTCTCCATCTGGAAGGGCACCATGCCCCAGTTCATCACGTTGGAGCGATAGCGCTTGGTGGCGTACTCGTGGACGATGTTGGCCAGGCCGCCAATTACGCGCTGGCAGCTCGCGGCCTGCTCGCGGGCGCTGCCGTCGCCAGGCTTCTTGGCGTAAATCATGGAACCGAACTCGGTCGCCTTGGCATCGGCCGCGACACCCGCGCCGGCCAGCGCCTCAAACACACCGGCAAGCTCGGCATCGAACGCCGCCAGGTCGCCCGCGGACTCGCCGGCAACGCGACGCTTCTCCACAGCGTCGACCTCCTTGGAGCGACCCACGTAGGCCGGGTCGCGGCGGCTCAGCGTAAACTCAGCCAGGCCCAGCGGGTTGGAGCGGAAGGAGCTCGTCTCGCCCGAGGGAATGAGCTCGTCGGTCGTGGTGACCGGGTCCATGATCTTGGAGCAAACCTTGAGCAGGATGTCGTCGCCGAGCGGCTCCATCGCGGGCCACGGCTTGATGTTGGGGCCTTCGACCAGCTCGTCGGCAGGCTCCGCCTTGCCAAAGCCCCAGTACACGCGCTTCTTGTACGGCGCGTCGTCAAAGGTGTACTCGCAGGCCTCGTCCCAAGTGTCCTCGGGCAGGTCGGTCGCCGGCGTCAGGACGCCGCCGTTGGCAGCCGTTGCCGCAATGGAGCGGGCGTCCATCAGGGCCACGGCGCTCAGCTGGCCATTACCCGGCTTGGAACCCTCGCGGTTGGGGAAGTTGCGCGTGGTGTGACGGATCGAAAGGCCGTTGTTGGCGGGCGTGTCGCCGGCGCCGAAGCACGGGCCGCAGAATGCCGTGCGCACGATTGCGCCGGCCTCCATGAGGTCGTAGATGTAGCCGCGGCGTGTAAGTTCGAGCGCCACGGGCTGGCTCGTGGGATAGACCGACAGCGAGAACTCGCCGCAGCCGGTATTGGCGCCCTTGAGCACGCGGGCAGCCTGGACCACGGAGTCATAGTTGCCGCCCGAGCAGCCGGCGATAACGCCCTGCTGCACGTGCAGCTTGCCGTCGACGATCTTGTCGAGCAGGCTAAAGTGCGTCTTGCCCTCGCCGATCTTGGCGGCCTCGAGCTCCACCTCGTGCAGGATGTCCTCGAGGTTCTCGTTGAGCTCGTCGATCTCAAAGCCGTTGGAAGGATGGAACGGCAGTGCGATCATGGGCTTGATGCTCGACAGGTCGACCTCGACGCAACCGTCGTAGTAGGCGACATCGGCGGGCTTGAGCTCGCGATAGTCGTCGCCGCGGCCGTGCATGGTCAAAAACGCGTGCGTGTCCTCGTCGGTGGCCCAGATGCTCGACAGGCAGGTGGTCTCGGTGGTCATGACGTCAACGCCGTTGCGGTAGTCGGTCGTCATGCTCGCGATGCCCGGGCCCACAAACTCCATGACATTGTTCTTGACGTAGCCCTTGGCAAAGACGGCGCGAATGATGGCGAGCGCCACGTCGTGCGGGCCGACGCCGGGGCGCGGGGCGCCCGTGAGGTAGATGGCCACGACGCCGGGATAGGCGACATCGTAGGTGTCGCGCAGCAGCTGCTTTGCCAACTCGCCGCCGCCCTCGCCCACGGCTATGGTACCCAGGGCACCATAGCGGGTGTGCGAGTCGGAACCCAGGATCATCTTGCCGCAACCGGCGAAGTTCTCGCGCATAAAGGAGTGGATGACGGCGATGTGCGGCGGAACGAAGATGCCGCCGTACTTCTTGGCTGCGGAAAGGCCAAAGACGTGGTCGTCCTCATTGATGGTGCCGCCCACGGCGCACAGCGAGTTATGGCAGTTGGTGAGCACGTAAGGCAGCGGGAACTGCTCCATGCCCGAAGCGCGCGCCGTCTGGATGATGCCGACAAAGGTGATGTCGTGGCTCGCCATGGCATCGAAGCGAATCTTGAGTGCCTCGGGGTCGCCCGACGTATTGTGTGCCTGGAGGATCGAATACGCGATGGTGCCGCGTTTGGCATCCTCGGGCGCCTGCGTAATGCCACGCTCAGCAGCCTCGGCCACAGGCACAACCTCGCTACCGCCGCGCAGGTAGATGCCGTCCTCGTACAGCTTGACCATACTGTCTCCCACTCTGCCCAAAAGATTTGGGCGCATAGCATACATTCGTTCAATATCGTGCCATAGAACGGTTGCCAGCGGGTTACGAATCTGTACGTTCACTTTATCTCAGTAAAGCAAAGAACGAGTTGGGTGCCGGGGGCAGACTTAGACGCCGAAATGACGAGAGTGGATAATCTCCCACTTTGAGCCTGCAAACAGGCCAAAAACGGGAGATTATCCACTCTCATTCTGCGGGCACTCATTTAAGTCTGTCCCCAATGAGTGCCCGGCAGCGTCGGCGGAGCTATAGGTCGCTACCCGTACCTAGCAGCTTGCGCATGACTTGCTCGGGGTTGACCGAGCCGTCGCGCGGGGCCAGGGCGGTGATCTTCTTCTGCATCTTGTACTCGTGTAGCTCGTCCTCGAGCTGGCGAACGCGGGCGCGAAGCTTCTCGTTTTCGCGATCGCGCTCCTCGGCACGCTCCTTCATATCGAGAATGCGCACCACGCCGGCAAGGTTGATACCCTCGTCAGTCAGCTGGTTGATGAGCTCCAGACGCTCGATATCGGCACGCGAATACAGGCGCGTGTTACCGCCCGAGCGCTGGGGGTTCACCAGGCCCTTGGACTCGTAGACGCGCAGAGTCTGCGGATGCATGCCGGTCAGCTCGGCCGCCACGCTGATCATGTACAGCGGTTTGTTCCTATTGTCCTCGGCCATGCCACCTGACCCCTTTCCGTCTCGTTATCGTCCATCATAAGCCCGCGGGCGTGGGCGTGCGCCGCGACCGCCCTAGTACGTCGCCTTGTAACGATTGACCTTCTCGCGATAGTCGCGCGTGTCGGCCTCACGCAGCTTGGTCATGGCATCGCGCTCGTCATCGGACAGGTTCGTGGGAACCTGCACCTTAATCTCGACGAGCAGCGCGCCTGTGCGGCCACGGTGCTTGACGTCGGGCGCACCCATCTCCTTAAAGCGGAACTTCTTGCCCGTCTGGGTGCCCGCAGGCACTTTCAGACGAACCGTCGCACCGCCGGGCGTGGGCACGTCCACCGTGCAGCCGAGCGCCGCCTCGTAGACCGAGACCGGTACCTCCATGGTCACGTCGGCGCCTTTGCGCTTAAACAGCGGGTGCTCCTCCACATGTGTGGTCACGACCAGGTCGCCGCGCTCGCCACCGGCAACGCCATACTCGCCGCGACGTTTGTAGCGCAGCTTGCCGCCGTCGACCGCGCCCGCGGGCACCGAGACCGTAATGGTTTGCTGTTCGCCCGTCGAGGGAATGCGGTAGGTGACCTTGTGCGTCACGCCGCGAAACGCGTCCTCGGCCGTCACATCGACGGTCAGCGACAGGTCGCCGCCCTTGCGAGCGCGACTGCGACCCGCGCCGGCATTGCCTGCAGCCCCGGCAAAGCCCGAGCCCCAATCGCTGCCCCAGGCGCCGTTACCGCTAAAGATGCTGTCGAAGATATCGCCCCAGCCGCTGGCGCCCGCGCCGGCACCGTAGCCGCCGCCATACGCGCCGCCCGCGCCCGGCATGCCGCCAAACATGAGCATCTGGTCGTACTCTTTGCGCTTCTTCTCGTCCGAAAGCGTCTCGTAGGCCTCGCTGATCTCCTTAAACTTGGCCTCGTCGCCGCCGGCGTCGGGGTGATATTTTTGCGCGAGCTTGCGAAACGCGCTCTTAATCTCTTTGTCGGAGGCGCTCTTGGATACGCCCAGGATGTCATAGAAGGTTTTGCCTGCAGCCATCGTAGCTCCTCTCCTGTTACATCCGCCGCCCCTGCGGACGGCGGCTCATGCTGTCATATGGCACTTGGCCAGAAAGGGCCCCGGGTGTTGCCCCGGGGCCCTTCTCAATTACTCCTCGGTGCTCTCGGCCGTATCGGCCGTACCATCCTCGGGCGCCGCTTCGGGCTCCGGTGCGGGGCGCTTCTCGCCACCGTAGGTCACCGTCACCATCGCGGAACGCAGGATGCGATCTGCCATGCGGTAGCCCTTCTGGTACACGTCGTTGACGGTCTCGTCGTACTGCGATGCGTCCTCGACGCGACCCACAGCCTGGTGCTCGAGCGGATCGAACGCCTCGCCCTTGGGGTCGATGGGCTCAACGCCCTCGTGCGCAAACACATCGAGCAGCTTGGCATGCACCGCATCGACGCCATCGACGAACTGCTTAAAGTCGTCGGCAAGCTCTTGGCTGCGGGCATGGTCGATCGCGCGCTCGATATCGTCGATTACCGGCAACAGCGCGGTGACAAGCTTCTCAGTCGCGCGGTCGCGCTCGGCGATGCGCTCGTTGGCGGTGCGGCGACGGAAGTTCTCCCAGTCGGCCTGCAAACGGGCGGTGCGCTCGGTGGCGTCCTTCGCCTTGTCCTCGGCAGCCTTCTGAGCCTCTGCCGCAGCATCAAGCTCATTGCGCACGTCGGCAAGCTCCTTTTGGGCCTGCTCGAACTTGAGCTTAAAGTCGTTGTCGGCGGCTTCCTCACCGGCGCGGATAGCGGCTTCCACCATCTCGTCCTCGGTCATCGTCGCCTCCTTGTTGGAATCCTCTACCTGGTTCTCGGCAGCCTCGGCGGCCGGGGCCTCGTTGACCTCAGTATCGTCGACGGCCTCTACGGGAATCTTCACGTCCTTCTCCTCAGAGTCAACGGGGGCGGCGCCAGTGGCGGCCGCCTCCGTGCGAGCTTTACGGGCGGACATGATTACTTGTCCTCGTCGTCCACAACCTCGTAGTCGGCGTCGACAACGTCATCGTCGGCAGGCTGGGCACCGGCGGCACCGTCGGTCTGCTGCTGAGCGTCGGCGTAGACAACCTGGGCCAGCTCGTAGGCCACAGACTGCAGGGACTCGCCTGCGGCCTTGATGGCCTCGACGTCAGAGCCCTCGAGCGCCTTCTTGGCGTCGGCGATAGCGGTCTCGGCCTTGGACTTCACATCGGCGGAAACCTTGTCGCCCAGCTCGTTGAGGGTCTGCTCGGTGGAATAGCACAGGCTGTCGGTCTGGTTGCGGACCTCGACCTCTTCCTTCTGCTTCTTGTCCTCCTCGGCATGAGCCTCGGCGTCCTTGACCATACGATCGACTTCGTCGTCGGACAGAGCGGTGGAGCCGGAAATGGTGATCTGCTGCTCCTTGCCGGTGCCCTTGTCCTTAGCGGAGACCTTGACGATGCCGTTGGCGTCGATGTCGAAGGTGACCTCGATCTGCGGCACGCCGCGGCGGGCAGCCGGGATACCGGTCAGCTGGAACTTACCGAGCGACTTGTTGTCGCGGGCAAGCTCGCGCTCGCCCTGGAGCACGTTGATTTCGACGCTGGTCTGGTTGTCGGCAGCGGTGGAGTAGACCTCGGTCTTGGAGGTCGGGATCGTGGTGTTGCGGTCAATCATCTTGGTCATGATGCCGCCCATGGTCTCAACGCCCAGCGACAGCGGGGTAACGTCGAGCAGCAGGATGCCCTCGACGTCGCCGGTGAGCACGCCGCCCTGGACGGCAGCGCCGTCGGCAACGACCTCGTCGGGGTTCACGGACATGTTGGGCTGCTTGCCGGTCATGGTCTTGACGAGCTCCTGGACGGCGGGCATACGGGTGGAGCCGCCGACGAGGATGACCTCGGTCAGATCGGAGAGCTTAAGCTTGGCGTCGCGCAGGGCGTTGGTGACAGGCTGCTTGCAGCGCTCGAGCAGGTCGCGGGTGATCTTCTCGAACTCGGCGCGGGTCAGCGTGTAGTTGAGGTGCAGCGGGCCGGACTGGTTCATGGTAATGAACGGCAGGTTGATGGTGGTCTGCTGGGCGGCGGAGAGCTCCTTCTTGGCGTTCTCGGCGGCCTCCTTCAGACGCTGCAGGGCCATGGGGTCCTGACGCAGGTCGACACCGTTCTCCTGCTGGAACTTATCGGCCATCCAGTCGATGACGCGCTGATCCCAGTCGTCGCCGCCCAGGTGGTTGTCGCCCGAGGTGGACAGAACCTCAAACACGCCGTCGGCGAGGTCGAGGATGGAGACGTCGAAGGTGCCGCCGCCCAGGTCGAAGACCAGGATGCGCTGGTCGGAGCCCTGCTTGTCCAGGCCATAGGCCAGAGCAGCAGCGGTCGGCTCGTTGACGATACGCTTGACGTTAAGGCCGGCGATCTTACCGGCGTCCTTGGTGGCCTGGCGCTGGGCGTCGTTGAAGTAGGCCGGGACGGTGATGACGGCGTCGGTGACGGTCTCGCCCAGGTACTTCTCGGCGTCGGCCTTCATCTTTGCGAGCACCATGGCGCTCACCTGCTCGGCGGTGTAATCCTTGCCCTCGATGTCGACGACGGCACGGCCACCCTGGCCCTCCTTGACCTCATACGGCACGGTCTTGAGCTCGGAGGTGCACTCGGAGTACTTGCGGCCCATGAAGCGCTTGATGGAGAACACGGTGTTCTTGGGGTTGGTGACAGCCTGGTTCTTAGCGGCCTTGCCCACGATGCGGTCGCCGTCGGCGCGGAAGCCCACGACGGACGGGGTGGTGCGGTCGCCCTCTGCGTTCACGATGGTAGTGGGGGTGCCGCCCTCCAGGACCGCCATGGCGGAGTTGGTGGTACCGAGGTCGATGCCGAGAATCTTGCTCATAATAATCATCCCTTCTTGGGGTTGGACCGCGCTCCCCGAGTCGCCGTGAAGCAGCGGTGCCTTTTTCGTTCGGTAGTACTATATCCCCTTAAGTATCGCGATATACAAAATCTAAGTCAATTCATATAAGATTTCTTATTGCCGAGAGTTTAGGTTCTCAAATGCGCAGGTAGATGCGCTGTTTGAGTTCTCGACAGATCTATTGAGATCTATGTAGAGATGGCTGAGGTTTGGACCGGAGCCACACGGAACGATCTTGGGGCACCCCCGAGGAAAGCGCGACCCGTTTTGAGCGTCGGTTCCGGGATGCGCTTTCCAAAGCGCGCTCAATAGCTCAATATTTCAAGTCACCTTTAGCTAACATTTGCGCAGCTCAGCGGCCCCACCTGCGCGTTTTTTAGTAAACCTTGGCATACTCGGCGAACGGTATGAAGATGCCGGCCAGAGGGTATTGCAAACGGTCGCTCCCGTGGTATGTTTTTGCCCGAATCAAACCGGCGCGCATCGCCTGTAGCGTCGGTCAACAGAGAGGAAACTACCATGGCTCATCCCGTAATTGATGCCGACGAGTGCATCGCTTGTGGCGTTTGCGTCGACTCCTGCCCCGCTGGCGTTCTGGAGCTCCAGGACGTCGCTACCGTCGCCGACGAGGACTCCTGCGTCGCCTGTGGCGCTTGCCAGGACGCTTGCCCCGCTGGCGCGATCACCGAGATCGTCGAGGAGTAACAACTCCCCCACCTGCACACTCAAAAGTACACCGTGCACAAACAAAAAGGAGGCCTCCGCATCGCCGCGGAGGCCTCCTTTTGCATGTGTTCTAGGACAAATCATCCTCGTAGGGCATTAAATCGGCAAGGTAGCCCTTCTCCTTGAGCATGGCCTCGATCTCGTCGAGGGTTTGCTCATCCTCTGCCGCAATGCGATGGAAGTGATAGCCGCTCGTCACCGTTAATAGTGGAAAGCTCTTGCCGCTCTCGATATCGTGCAGGTAGCGCTCAACATCGCGACGATTGCGAATGTCCAGGTCGGCCGTGATCTTACCGTACACGCGGTGATTGACGATCACGTTGAGCACGGCGCCGCCGGCGTCGACGATACTCGTGAGCTCATCGCCTGCCTGCTCAACGCTGTGGCGAACCTTAACAAGACGCGTGGGCACGGCGGGGCTACTCGCGGCTTCCTGCAGCACGTAGCCGCGGTTGGTCGCCACGATATCGTGCCCATCGGCACGCAACAGGGCAATATCCTGAACCACGACCTGACGGCTCACGCCAACCTCGCGGGCAAGTGCGCTGCCCGAAACGGGCTCCTTGGCTCCTTCGAGCACGCCCATGATGGCACGGCGACGCTCGCGGGCGTTCATTATTTACCGTCCAGCAGACGCAGGTGCTTAAGCGAGAGGTCGAGGATCGGCGCAGAGTGCGTCAGGGCGCCCGAGCTAATATAGTCGACACCCAGATCGGCCAGGGCGCGAATGTTGCTGGCGTCCACGTTGCCCGAGCACTCGGTCTTGGCGCGGCCATCGATAAGCTCAATCGCGGCAGCCATGTCGTCGTGGGTCATGTTGTCGAACATGATGATGTCGGCGCCGGCTTCCACGGCCTCGCGCACCATGTCCAGGTTCTCGCACTCGATCTCGACCGTCGTGGTAAACGATGCATGGGCGCGCGCCATCTCGATCGCACGCATCACGCCGCCGGCGGCATCGATGTGGTTGTCCTTGAGCATGACGGCCGTCGACAGGTTGTAGCGGTGGTTGCTGCCGCCGCCAATCTCAACCGCCGCCTTCTCAAACACGCGCATGCCCGGCGTGGTCTTGCGCGTGTCGACGAGCACGGTCTTGGTTCCCTCGAGCGCCGCGGCCATGCTGTGCGTGTAGGTAGCGATGCCGCTCATGCGCTGCAGGTAGTTGAGCGCCACGCGCTCGCCCGAAAGCAGCACGCGCGCGTCGCCGCGCACCTGGCCCACGTGGTCGCCGGCATGCACCTCGTCGCCATCCGAAACATCGAACAACACGGAGCTCTGCGGATCCAGCAGCTCAAAGGTGCGAGCGAATACGTCCAGGCCGGCGATAATGCCATCGGCCTTGGCGATGAGCTCAACGGTAGCGGGGCGCGCCGTGGGGCACACGCTCGCCGTGCTCACGTCCTCAAACGTAATGTCCTCGCGTAGAGCCTGCAGAATCAGATCATCGACGACGAGCTTCATGGTAATGGGATTCATGGTCTACTCCTCCACGGCCTGTGTGCCGGCAGCACGGGCCAAATCATCGATTGCAAGGGTCTCGGCGCTCAGGGCGCGGTGACGTCCGTCAAGCGCGGGCTCACCGGCCTGCTCCACGGTCAGCGACTCGCCGGTGCGCATACGCCAAGCAGCGCGGCGGCCCCAAACTAGGGACTCGAGCAGGCTGTTGGAAGCTAGACGATTCTTGCCGTGAACACCGTTGCAGGCCGTCTCGCCAGCGGCGTAGAGCTCGGGCATCGAGGTGCGGCCGTCCTTGTCGACCCACACGCCGCCCATAAAGTAGTGCTGCGTGGGCGTAACGGGAATGAGCTCGTCCAAGATGTCGCGACCGTCCTCCAGACAGCGCGCGCGGATGTTGGCAAAGTGCCCGGTCACCACGTCGCGCTCGACGGGGGCAAAGCTCAGCCACTCGTGCTCGGTGCCGTCCTGCTTCATCTGCTCGCGAATAGCGGCGGCGACAACATCGCGCGGCTGCAGCTCGTCGGTAAAGCGCTCGCCGGCGGCATTGAGCAGAATCGCGCCTTCGCCGCGGCAGCTCTCGCTGATCAGGAAGGTGCGGCCCGGCTGCGGCGAGAACAGTCCCGTGGGGTGGATCTGCACGTAGTCCAGGTGCTCCATCTTAATGCCATGCTCCTGAGCGATGTAGCAGGCATCGCCCGTGAGCTGCGGATAGTTGGTCGAGTGGTCGTATATGCCGCCGATGCCGCCCGTTGCCCACAGCGTGTGCGGGCATGGATCTTATACGGCTCGCCGGCATG
>URZR01000019.1 GCA_900552425.1 uncultured Collinsella sp.
AGCGTCGGCCGCGGCTTGCGCGTGCGCGGCGCCCAAGTCGACCTCGAGCGACAGGCCCGCCTGACGCAGGCGCTCTAGCACGGCGAGGTTCTCGGGCACGGCCAGGAACTGCTTGACGCTCGCCGCAATCTTGGGACCGATGCCCTCGCACTCGGCGATGTCCTCTTCGCTCGCCAAGATGAGCTTGTCAATTGACAGGAATCGCTCGGCGATGACCTCGCCCACGCTCTTGCCCACGTGGCGGATGCCCAGGGCAAACAGCACGCGACCGAGCGGCTGGCTCTTGGACTTGTTGAGCTCGGCGACGATTTTCTCGGCCGTCTTGAGGCCCACCGGAATGGGGTCACCCTTCTTGACGCCTTTTTTGCTATTGGAGCTGGCATAGGTGCGCCCCGTGTCCAGGCCTGCGATGTCGTCGACCGTGAGCTGGTAGAAGTCCGCGACATCGTGGATCAGGCCGGCAGCGATCATCTTGTCGACGATTTCGTCGCCCAGGCCGTCCACGTCCATGCAGCCGCGGCTCACCCAGTGGAGCAAACGCTCCTTGAGCTGTGCGGGGCAGTCGATGGACACGCAGCGGTAGGCAACCTCGCCATCCTCGTGAACCACGGGGCTGCCGCACATGGGGCAGACCTCGGGCATCTGCCAGTCAACGCTGTCGGCCGGGCGCTTGTCGAGCACGGGGCCCACGACCTCGGGAATCACGTCGCCCGCCTTGTGCACGATGATAGTGTCGCCCTCGCGCACGTTTTTGCGGCGGATCTCGTCAATGTTGTGCAGCGTGGCGCGCGCGATGGTGGAGCCGGCGACCGTCACCGGGTCGAACTCGGCGACCGGCGTGAGCACACCAGTGCGGCCCACCTGGATGCGAATTTCGCGCAGGACGGTCTGCTTTTCCTCGGGCGGGAACTTAAAGGCGATGGCCCAGCGCGGTGCGCGAGCGGTAAAGCCCAAGTCGAGCTGCTGCTGGAAGCTGTCGACCTTTACGACCACGCCGTCGATGTCGTAATCCAGGTCGCCGCGGTGCTCGCGCGCCTGGGCACAGAACTCGTGGACCTCGGACGGCGTGGCGCAACGAGCCACGTTGGGGTTGACGCTAAAGCCAGCGCTACGCAGCCAGTCCAGAAACTCGCGCTGGCTGTGGACGTGCAGCGGATCGGTATCGGCAATGGCATAGATAAAGGTGGCAAGATCGCGACGTGCCGTGACCTTGGGATCCTTCTGGCGCAACGATCCGGCGGCGGCGTTGCGCGGGTTGGCGAAGGGGTCGCGGCCCTCGGCATCGGCCTCGTCGTTCAGACGAACAAAGCTGCCCTTGGGCATGTAGACCTCACCGCGTACCTCGATGGTACGTTCGCGGTCGATGCCCATGTGGGCGAGCGCCGGCTCGGACAGATGCATGGGCACATCCTTGATGGTGCGCACGTTGAGCGACACATCCTCGCCCGTGGTGCCGTCGCCGCGCGTGGCAGCGCGCACGAAGGTGCCGTTTTGGTAGGTAAGCGCGACGCCCAGGCCGTCGATCTTGAGCTCGCAGGTATAGGTGACGCTACCGGCGCCGAGCGCATCCTCGGTGCGCTGGAGCCACGCGTCAAGTTCGTCCAGATCCATGGCATCGTCCATGGAATACATGCGTGCCATGTGCGTGACCGGCGTAAACTGCTCGCTCACGTAGCCGCCCACGCGCTGGGTATAGCTGTCGGGCGTCACCAGGTCGGGATAGGCCGCCTCGATCTCCTGCAGTTCAACGAGCATTTTGTCGAAGGCGGCGTCCGTGATCTCGGGCGCGTCGAGCATGTAGTAGCGATAGGCGTGGTAGTCGAGCTCATGGCGCAGCTCGGCCGCGCGCGCCGCCGCCTGGGCACGGGCGTCGGTCGGTGAGGCGGCATCCGCGCTCGCGGGCGTTTCGGTATCGATGTCCACGCCGTCACCAAACAGGCTCGATTGCTCCATAGCGGCACTCCTTCGCTCGATTTCAAACGGATACAAGAGTACCACCGGTCACCATGGCGCCGAATAACCCTTTCGAACCGCACCGAATCGGCAGCCGCCAGACTGGGGTGGATCGCGCGATTAAACCATGCCCTTGCCGTTTCTAAATGATCCGTTTTCCTCCGTCTCCAAGGGATCATCGAGAAAAGAGGGGCTGTCCCGCGCTGGCGGAACAGCCCCTCTGGCTTCGATATGTGCGATACAGCTCGTTAGAAACCCTGGCCGTAGCCCTGGCCCTGGCCCTGCTGGCCGAGCAGCTCCTCCAGGTACTGGCGCAGCTGCTCATCGGTAATACCGCCGTTGCCAGTGTCGGTTGCGCTGTCGTTCTGCTGCTGGTTCTGCAGCTCCTCGTCGGAGCCCAGCTCGACGGTGACCTTCTTCTCTTCCTTGCCGCGCATGAGCGTGATCTCGACCTTCTCGCCCACCTCGTGGCTGCGCAGCGCGATGATCAGGCCGTCGGCGCTCGAAATCTCATCGTCGCCCAGCTTGGTGATGACGTCGCCCTCCTGAATGTCGGCCTTGGCGGCAGGACCATCCTCAACGACGCTCGCCACATACGCGCCGCTATCGGTGCTCAACTTGTTGGTGCGGGCGTTAAGCGCATTGACGCTCGAAAGCGTAGCGCCCATGTACGGATGCACCGGCGTCTTACCGTCGATGATCTGGTCGGCAATGTTCTTGGCGTAGTTAACCGGAATGGCAAAACCCACGCCCGAGCTGGAGCCCGAGTAGCTCTCGATGAGCGAGTTGATACCCACAAGCTCGCCGTTATCGTTAACGAGCGCGCCGCCGGAGTTGCCCGGGTTGATGGCGGCATCGGTCTGGATCATGTTGGCATAGATGGTGTTACCGTTGGCAGAGCTCATGGCCGTGGAGCGATAGAGCGCCGAGACGATACCCGTGGAGACAGACTGCTCGTTGCCGAACGGCGAGCCAATCGCCATGACCCACTCGCCCACGTTGAGCTTGGAGGAATCACCGATCTCAATCGGCGTGAGCTTGGAGGCGTCTGCGTCCTTGAGCTTGATGACGGCCAGGTCGCTCGAAGCGTCGTTGCCCACGAACTCGGCCTCGTAGGTGGTGCCGTCATCCATGGTCACCACGTACTGGTCATAGCCATCGACCACGTGGTTGTTAGTGAGGATGTGGCCCTCGGTATCGAGCACCACGCCCGAGCCGACGCTGCCCGAGCTGTCCGACTCGTCGGCAGACTGCGAAAGCGAGCCATTCTGGCTGCCGCTCGAAGTGGCGGTAATGGAAACCACGGAGGGCAACGCCTTGGCAGAAACGGCCTCGGCCAGCGTGGTGTCCTCGGAATCAATCGTAATCTTTTGCGTCGATGAACCCGAAGCACCCGCCGTCACGGCATTCTTTCCGCCGCCAATGTTGAGCGTGCCACTCATAATGAGCGCAATGACCAGCAGGGCGCCGCAGGCACAGCCGGCGAGTGCCGTAATAAAGATCGGCAGCTTTTTGGTCTTAGTCTTGACCACTGTGTGCTTGTTTACAACCTGCTGGCTGCCCAGCGGCTTTCCGGTCTGCGTGTCGTAGGCCTGCACGTAGGGAATGTTGCTGTCGGCAGGCGTCGACTCTACCTGCACACGCGGCTGCTGTTGGGTCTCGCCGGCGTTGCCCGCATCCTGGGGACGCTGGGAATCGTTCTCGCTCATAGCTGCGATCCTTTCGTCAAATAACCAAAGGCCCGCCAAACATGTGGCGGGCCATCATTGTTCACGTTGAGTTGTACCCCAAGCTGGGCAGTCCCGAGCACTAGATGCCAAGATTTCAGCTTTGCTTAAGTAATGACATGCTTATAGGCCAATTCGTTTTATGCCGTCATGTCTATTCGATATAACAGTCGATAGCAAAGCTATATGTTGAATCGTTAATGAAGTCCGTAATCGTCGCGCCCATGCCTGATCCGCACGCCCACTTATCTTTCTCCGCGTCGTATGGCGTTGGCTCCCACCCCGTTTCATATGATGCTTCGCTTTCCGTGAAGTTATTCATCACGTATTTATCCTTCTGCATGAGCGCGTACCAAGCGTTTGCATACATCACAAGCGGATCGATTTGGACTATCGAGTACTTTCCGGAACGAATCTCAATTTCTGTTTTATCGTTATAATAAGCGACTGTGAGCTCAATCTTGGCAAGCAGCGGCAACGTTTCGTCTGATTCCCTCTGGATTGTTATGACATCACCGGCCATAGCGTCGGCAGACACAGTTTTGCTCTCTGGCGTGAAAATAGTCTCTCTGCTTCTTGTTCGCGTTTTTTCATTGCCATTTTCATCTCTGACCACCGTGTCGACCACGAGCGTCAATCGCTTCTGAGCGTCCGGCAACTCCACGGCTTCTGCCATCCCGGCTCGCATCAAAATAGGAGCCCCCGCCATCAGACCTAAGAACTGCTTTCTATCAATCATTCTTCATTCCCCTTGTCTACTTGATTTGACTTTCTCAGCTGAATGGGGATACAGAACAGTCCCGTCAAGTTCCTTATCTTCCACAAAAACTAGAATCCATTTATCACCTGCTTTCAACCCTGAGACATATCCGGAACTTGACTTACGGCGCATATCGATTCTCTTACGGCAACCACTTGGCATAAGCGCCTCAAATTGCCCGTTATGAACATCCGATAGAGCGCGCACCTCGACTGCAACAACCGTGTCGTTTTCTCCCCCATTAGTCGCCCTTAACAGAAAGAAGCTCGCTGCGGTGAGCAAAGCAAAGGAAAGCACCAATAGGAGCATTGCCCTTCGAATGAACTTGTCGCCGTTCACGAGTACAATCAACCCTTGCAATATGTGCCATCGTGAGACGTGTAAATTGATACGTCATATGGAAGAAACTGTAGCTGGTTTGTCCATCCATTCCAAACAACAAGCAGGTACTTCTTGGCATTCGAGTATGTGTTATGCATTGCCACGTAGCCCACAACTGCCATTGCGTGCCCGCTGCCATTTGACCGAAGCCTTCCAGAGAAAATACTCAGATTCCCCGAGTCGGTATTCACCCTAAAGGAATCCCATGACGGATACCAAACGAATGACGTCTCAAGCTCCTTGCCTCGTCTTGCACAAAACTCCTTTAAGGCCGGAGCGGGTTTATCAGGAGAAGTCTTGCCTTGAGTAAAGTACAGACCAGTCGCTTGATCATATTTCTTTTCTTCTTCTTCCCATGTCCCCGACAGCCTCCAAAGCTCCGAGTATAAATCGGACAATTTAAGGCGGTTCAAAGTCACATAGTGACTGCTAACTGCAAACATTGCCGAAACAGCGCAAGCATAAGTCCCCGTTTCTTTGATAACTTCTGTTTGCGTTGGCGTTATTATTCCCGAAACCGTTTTGCTCGCATCAACAACATATCCCTGTTTATACAAATCCTTGGCAGATACAAAAACGTCATCGAAATGTTCCGGCGATCCGCTGCGATTGCCTCCCGAGGACAATTTATTTGGTACTTTTTTTCCACTTGCGTCTAAAACAATGTTTTTATCTAAGTCGGCAACGCCAACAGTTAGCTCGTCAATCTTTAACGCAACGACGTTATCCGAGGATGCGAGGAGTGCAATTTCTTCGCTTGCACTCTCGATAGGTAAAAGAGCGTTCGGAGCCAAGCAGTATTCGCTGATCCACCAAGATCGCTCTGAATCAAATACGACGTAGCCATAGTTAACGTCATCCCGCTTCGCACGAACGATATACCCGATTGATTCCCCATCGGAATTCACCATTTTTACTGGGTCACAAGCGGTCACCGGCTCATCCGATACATCATCAAAGAAAGCCTGCGCTTGCTCCACAGCTATTTGCGGTGTGACACGGACCAAGTCGTCGTCTCCAAAAACCAACCTTGGAGACATCAGGGCGGCAAGCAACACTATGAATCCGACAATCACCTTTCTCGAATAACGCATTTCTTCCTCCATCCGTGTAGTAGGGAGATACGGTAACTAAATGATATTCTCTAGATAGTGTTATACGTTTGATATTGTTTTTACTGACACACTTTTAATCGGTGAAAGGTCTTCTTTTCGCCCTAAACGAGAAAAGGGTACTGGAGAAATCTCCGGTACCCTCACATTGCCCTCTATTTACTTGCTAGTCCTTAAACAGATAGCCCACGCCGCGGACGGTGGTGATGTGCGCCGCGATCTGCGGGCCCACCTTGGAGCGGATGCGTCGAATGTGCACGTCGACGGTGCGCGTGCCGCCGCAGTACTCAAAGCCCCACACGCGGTGCAGCAGCACCTCGCGGCTGTAGGCGCGATTGGGATGCGTCGCCAAAAAGCTCAGCAGCGAGTACTCCATCAGCGTCAGGTCAATGGGCTCGTTATCGAGTGTCACCTGGTAGGTAGCCAGATTAATCTCGAGGTTATCGATGTTGAGCACATCGTCGGCGGTGACGGTCTCCTCCTCGCCCATCAGGCGCTGCGCGCGAGCCTTGAGCTCGTTGGGCGTCGCCGTGGGGCACACAAAGTCGGCATGCGCGTGATTCGGCAGGCGCAGGGTACCGAGCGCCTCATCGTCGACGATCACCAGCATGGGGACACCGCCGCGATCGTCAAGCCACTTGGCAATCTGATCGATGCGGTCGCTGCGGATGCCGTCGGAATCGAGGATCAGCAGGTCAAAGTCGTGCGCCGCAGTCGGCGAATCGGGGGTTGCCAGGCTCACCTCGACACCCAGGGTGGTCGTCAAGCTGCGGGCAAACTCGTGGAAGCGCGTCGTGCGCGCCATGAACAGGGCACTCTTATCGGACATATCGGCCTCCAAAGAAATGAGCTCAATCGTACTGAAACAAGCCAGCGCGATTAGGAGTTCGCCAGGTAGTGCTTGATCTCCCACTCGGTGATCGTGGACTCAAACTTATGCCACTCGTCGCGCTTCTTTTTGAGGAAGAAGCTGTGGATGTGCTCGCCGAGGGCATCCTTCATAAACTGCGAGTCCTCAAACACGTCGAGCGCCTCTTTGAGCGAGCGAGGCAGCGGCGCGTAGCCGGCCTCGACCATCTGACGGTCGGTAAGCTTGAGCGTCTCGGCCGTGGCCTCGGGCGGGAGTTCCAGCTTGCGCTCGATGCCGTCCAGACCAGCCGCCAGCGTGACGGCGTTGACCAGATACGGGTTGGCCATGGGGTCGGGACTGCGCAGCTCGATGCGCGTGGACAGCGGCTTGCCGGGCTTGTAGACCGGGATGCGGACCATACTCGCGCGGTTGCGCAGGCCCCACGTGGCGTACTGCGGCACGGAGTCGCCACCCGTGGTGATGCGCTTGTACGAGTTGACCGTGGGGTTGGTGATGGCGCTGATCTCGCGCGCGTGCGCTAAGATGCCGGCCATGTAGTGCTTGGCGATTTCGGAGAGGTGGTACTTCTCGTCGTCCTCGCCCCAAAAGACGTTGTTGCCGTCGTGGTCGAACAGCGACTGATGCAAAAACATGGCGCTGCCGTCCTCGCCCGCCAACGGCTTGGGCATAAAGGAAGCGTGGCAACCGCTCTCGTAGGCCTGCTGCTTAATGATGAGCTTGGCCGTGGTGACGGCGTCGGACATGCTCAGGGCCTCGGCGTGACGCAAGCTCATGCCGTGCTGCGAGCGGCCGGCGGCGTGGAAGGTGTACTCCACGGGCACGGACATCTTCTCGAGCGTGAGGACCGTGTTGCGACGCAGGTCGCGGGCGGCATCGCTCACCGAAAGATCGAAGTAGCCCACGTTGTCGAGCGGCTCGGGGGTGTGCTCGTCGGGGAAGTAGTAATACTCCAGCTCGGCACCCACGTTAAGCAGATAGCCAGCCTTCTCGGCCTTGCGAAACATGCGGCGCAGGGCGTCGCGCGGGTCGCCGGCGAAGGGCTTGCGATCGGGAGTACACACGTCGCAGAAAACGCGTGCAACGCCGTTATGGCTCGGGCGCCACGGCAGGATTTGGAAGGTCGAGGCATCGGGGAACGCCAGCATGTCGGCTTCCTCGGGCGTGGCAAAGCCCTCGATGGCCGAGCCGTCAAAGCCAATACCCTCCTCAAAAGCGACCTCGAGGTCCTCAGGGCTAATGGCAAAGTTCTTGAGGCGGCCGAGAATGTCGACAAACCACAGACGCACAAAGCGGATGTCACGCTGCTCTACGGAGCGGAGTACGTAATCGATGTTCTGCTGGTTCATGTCGCTCCCCTTTCTTTCGGGCGGGTTTCGACTGGTCTATATCGCAGATACTATCGCAGAAAAATGTTTCCGCAGGGTTAAAGCGTATCAAGCGCTCAAAAAACGTGTGCGAACAGGCAGTTGCGAACGAGTAGTTAGCGCGAGGTCGAAGCGCGGTGTTCGATGTGGCCGGGGACCTCGATGCGCTTGGGGGCGAGCTTTGCGGCGTCGCCCACCGTAGTGGTAACGACGTCGATGCGCTCGGACAGGCGCTCGACCACGCGCTCGGCAATGGTGAGGGTGTCCTGCGCGGCCGTGGTCACACCGCCAAAGAGCACGTGGTTCCAGGGGTAATCGTCAAACGTCGCAATCTTGAGGCCAGCCGGCAACGAGGGTCCCAACTGCGCCAGTGCCTCGGTCAGACGCAGGAAAACCAGGCCGTTGACGGCGATAAGGCCGAGCTTTTTCCCCGCATAGTCACGGATGGTCTCGTCTAGGCGACTGACACCCTCGACGCCACCATCGGCCAGGGTGACGACCTCACCCGCAAGGCCGCGGCGCGAAAGCTCGTCGACAAAGGCCTCGGCACGCTCGCGACGCACAGGGCTGTCGTCGCTTGCCTCGGTGAGCAGGCACAGGCGCTCGCTGCCCGCGACAGCCAAGGCATCTACCAGGCCGGCGACCAGCTCACGGTTGTTGGAGGTCACCAGATCGACACCGCCGGCGGCAATATCGCGGTCGAGCAGCACGACGGGCAAGCGTCCCGCTGCCGCGGCGATTGCCTCGTCATTGCCGCCACAGGTGTTGACGACCAGGCCGTCCACGCCGGCATCGATAAGTCTGGTGAGCGACTCTGCCTCCTTGGCGGGGTCGTTGCCACTAATGGCCGTCATGAGCGAGCAGCCGCGCGCGGCGGCACTGGCGGAAAGCCCTTCGAGCATGGCGCTCGAGAACGGGTTGGCGATGTCGGCCAAAATCACGCCGATGAGGTTGGTACGCGAGCTGCGCAGATTGCGCGCGGCGGCACGTGGACGATAGCCGGTGCGCTCGATAACTGCCGCGATGCGAGCGCGGGTTTCCTCGGTCATCTGCCCGGGGCGGTTGTTGAGATAGCGCGAGACCGTGGCCGGGCTCACGCCCGCCTCGGCAGCAATGTCCTTAATCCTCATCTGCGCCATAGCGCACCCCGTTTCCCAATTGTCGGCAGTCTGAGCCATTTTAGGCATTTTTTTAAAAATCTCGCTTGCAAAACGTTGTAGATGAGTATACTACAACTCGAAACGAAACCGATTTCGTAAACCGATTTCGGCAAGCGTTGGCACGGAGGTGCAAAGATGTACCCTACCGTCTTGGCACCTCCGTGCCAACGCCATATCAAAGGTGTACGCACGAGCAAGAAGGAGCTGCGCGACCATGGGTAAAACGGTTCTTACCTTCGGCGAGATCATGATGAGGCTCTCGCCCAAAGACCATCTGCGCATTGAGCAGGCGACCGAGTTTGATGTCCGCTACGGCGGCGCCGAAGCCAACACCGCGCTTTCCCTGGCCTACCAGGGTGACAAGGCCGCTTACGTCTCCGTTGTCCCGGCCAACCGTCTGGGCGAGTGCGCCCTGCGTTCGCTGAAGGTCTACGACGTCGATACCTCGCGCGTCGTGCGCCAGGGCGACCGTCTTGGCTCCTATGTGTTTGAGGTCGGCGCCTCGCAGCGCGGCAACGGCTGCGTCTACGACCGCAAGTACTCTGCCATCAACATGGCCAAGCGCGACGTCTTTGACTGGGACGAGATCCTCAAGGGCATCGACGTCTTCTACTTCTCCGGCGTGACGCCCGCCGTCTCCGACGAGATGGCCGCCGCCTGCAAGGATGCCCTCACCGCCTGCCGCGCCAAAGGCATCACCACCGTGTGCGACGTGAACTATCGCGGCAAGATGTGGTCGCCCGAGAAGTCGCAGGCCACCATGAAGGAACTCCTGCCGCTCGTTGACATCTGCATTGCCAACGACGAGGACGCTCCTGCCGGTCTCGGTATGACCTGCGTCTCCGGCTCCCTTGCCCACGGCATCGAGGAGCGCGACACCTACGTCGAGATGGCCCGTCAGATCTGCGCCGAGTACGGTTGCAAGAAGGTTGCCTCGGTCGTCCGCAACATCTCCTGCGTCGAGCGCTCCATCTGGATGGGCATGCTCTTTGACGCCGAGAGCGGCGAGCACTGGTTCTCCCCTGCTCACGATGTGCACGTGCTCGAGGGCGTTGCCGCCGGCGACGCTTTTAACGCCGGCCTCGTCCATGCCCTCATCAACGACTTCGACCCGCAGGACGCCGTCAACTACGCGATTGCGGCCTCGATCCTCAAGCTCACCATCAAGGGCGATTCCAACCTGGTGACCGCAGACGAGATCGCAGCCGTGGCATCCGCCGCCGACGGTGGCACTCGCGTCGCGCGCTAAGCCGTCCCCATTCCGCGGGCCGCAGCTTTCCATACCCATACCTCTGCGGCCCGCTCCCCGATTCCTCCGGTCGGGCAAAACCACCAGTCCCATTCCGGTTTTGCCTGGCATTTCCTACACGACTGGTCGCGCAGCCGGTTTTGGAATTGCTTGTGACCCCAAGCAGTGCCTCCGATAACCAATCAAAAACCGGCTCATGACCAGCATATTTGGCAATCACGCGCCCGCGCGCGCCGTACATCGAAAGGAACATCATGTTCGATCAGTTCTACACCACGCTTGAGTCCCTGGGCATCGTGCCGGTCGTCGTGCTCGACAAGGTCGAGGACGCCGCTCCGCTCGCCCACGCCCTTATGGCAGCAGGCATGAAGTCCGCCGAGGTCACCTTCCGCACCGCCTGCGCCGCCGAGTGCATCGCCGCCATGGCCGAGGCCGAGCCTGAGATGTGCGTTGGCGCCGGCACCGTCCTGACTGTCGAGCAGGTTGAGCAGGCCCGCGCCGCCGGTGCCAAGTTCATCGTCTCCCCGGGCTACAACGAGGACGTCGTGAAGCACTGCATCGACATCGACCTGCCCGTCCTTCCCGGTACCGTGACCCCCTCCGAGGTCACCGCGGCCGAGAACCTGGGCCTCAAGATCACCAAGTTCTTCCCCGCGGCTCAGTATGGTGGCCTGAACACCATCAAGGCCCTCGCCGCTCCGTTTGTCGGTCATCGCTTTATGCCCACCGGCGGCGTGAGCACCGCCAACGTCGAGGAGTACCTGAGCTCCAGCGCCATCATCGCCTGTGGTGGCACCTGGATGGTCAAGCCGGCTCTGTTCGCCGACGGCGACTTCTCCAAGGTCGAGCAGATCGCCCGCGAGGCCATGGACGTCGTCAAGAAGGTCCGCGGCTAGGTTTAGCTCTCTATCGTGAAAGGGGGCGTGTCCTAGACCTCGCCCCCTTTCTTTTAAAGCGGCTCGGAAGCGCGCCGTTTCCGTCACGAACAAGAACCAAAACCGTCTTGTATGCTGATAGAACGTGACGGAAGCGACACGCCCCCGAGCCGCTTTTCCTACTCGGCTGGTAGTCGCGCCCAGCTGAGCCACTTCGACAAAAGCCGAGCCACCAAAACAGCTGCGGCGCCGCCTGAAGGAATGGACCCTTGCTTCCGGTCTTTTCCTCCAAGCGGCGCCGCAGCTTTTTCATGCCCCGATGTGTCCCAGCACTTGCGGTGAAATAGGGACTGTTTACGCCGTCAGAGCCGCAAAACAATCCTTATTTCACCGCAACTAATGTAGGGGCGAGTTAGATGGCCGAGTCTTTGGACAGCTCAAAGTAGTCGGGATGCAAGGCGATAACCGGACCCTGCTCCTCGGGCATCAGGTGCAAGTGCGTCTCTGCCAGGTAGCTCGCCGTGTCGGTATCGCCCCTCTTAATGGCCTCGAGAATCCGACGATGTTGTCGACGAATCGGCTCCCAATCCAGATCCTGCGAC
Source organism: uncultured Collinsella sp. (assembly GCA_900552425.1). Classification (GTDB taxonomy): domain Bacteria; phylum Actinomycetota; class Coriobacteriia; order Coriobacteriales; family Coriobacteriaceae; genus Collinsella. Next base: position 12,055 of record URZR01000019.1, read on the forward strand.
ACCATACGCAACCAGTTGTATCGCTCAAAATGCGTGTTGACGCTCTTCATCCAATCCCACAGCATGTGACGACCGGCAATCTCAAAACACGTCTCATGAAACAGGTTATCCAAGTCGAAAAAGCGACGCGTCTCGCTATGGTCGAGCGACTCGGACTCGGCAAGAATCTGCTCGAGCCGATGCTTTTGCTCGGACGTGGCAGCCGAACAACATTTAATGAGTACGCTTCTTTCGAGTTTCTCGCGCAAGAAACAGGCATTCTCGGCGTGTTCCATGCTGATCTTAGAGACGTAGGTGCCGCTCTTGGGACGCGTTTCCACCAGCTCTTGCTCGCGCAGGCGCACAAAGGACTCGCGAATTGGCGTGCGCCCGATCCCCGTCTCCTTTTCCAGACCAATCGCCGAAAGGCGCGTGCCGGGCTTGAGCTCGGCATAGATGATCTTGGAGCGTAATGCGTTGTATGCCTGATCTTGCAGGCTCTGATAATGCTGGTGCTGTTCCATAAAGCCCTCGGATGAAGCCCACGGTTTGTCGAATAACTCCACGTAATACTATCGCATCCCCCATCCCACGGCGATGTTTGAGGGGTAGGGCCGGGATTCGGCTTTTGACCGATAAGTTGTTGCAATTAGGTGAACGTTCACCTAATTTCTTCTATTTCGCTTTGCAAATGGATTCCCATGCGTATACTAAATCTCAACGAAACCGATTTCGTCAAGCCTGGGCAATAGGATGCTAAGACGCACCCTACCATCTTGGCATCCTATTGCCCATGCCATGCCATTTGCTTTCTTCCCGTCTCGTTGAGCCCTTCAGTCCCATTCTGGCACAACGAGACATTCCTAGACGACTGACCATGGGGCCGGCTTTTCTGCCGTTGAGGCAGTGCCTCCGATAACCCTCTTTTTGCCGGCCCAGGTCAGACATTTCTCTTTAAATATCCTTCAATCGAAAGGATGCAGCAGCATGCGACCGCTCATCATCATGCATGGCGAGAAGATCGACTGGCGTCATACCGTCATAAGAATGCTGATGTATCTGGCGGGCGTTGCCGTGCTGGCACTCGGTATGAGCCTCCAGACGGCATCTGGCCTGGGCGTCGCCGCGCTCACGTGCTTTGCCACGACCCTATCCATGCTCACGGGCAAGACGCTCGGCTTTTGGATTACAACTACCTATGTCGCTTACATCGCGGCGCAGCTCGCCATCTTGCGACGCGAATTTCAACCGCGCATTTTGCTCGAGCTTTGCTTTTCAACGCTAATGGGCGGCTTCACCGATCTGTTCATGGCGTTCAACCCGCTGCATCCCACGGCGCTCCCCGCGCAGGTTGCGACCATGCTGCTCTCCCTCGCTATCACCGCATTTGGCGTCAGTCTCGTCGTCAACATGGGCGTTGTCCCCAACGCACCCGACGGCTTGGTGCAGGTCATTGCGGAAAAGCTCAAGCGCCGTTTTGGAGACGTAAAGGTCATGTTCGATTGCTCGCATGTCGCCGCCTCGCTCACGCTGTCGCTGGTATGCATGCACAACTTAGGCGGCTTTGGCGTAACCACCGCCATCTCGGCACTGTTCTTGGGCCACATCATCAACTTCGCCAACAAGCTGTTTGCCCAGCGATTCGTCCGCATGGCGTTTGGCGCCAAATAGCGAACAGCCGCGGAGCAAACGAGGCTCGAGTGCCCGGCATATCGATGTCGCAAATAACGACGCACGCGCTATACGGACGATGAGGAATAGCCCGTCGCAAACCCCGCAAGCGGAGCTATATGTTGCTATAACTTGACATAAATTGGTCCATTGCCAACCGGCATGCAAAAGGCCCCAAGCCATTCGCGGCTTGGGGCCTGCCTGGTAACACAGGTCTTTCGGACTACGCTCGCTCGTATTTCGTGGCGCGGCCTGTCCCCTGTTTCATGATCGCGTTTCGGCTGAGCAGAGATTCGAGCGCGGACAATGTTCGCGCACGGCTCAGCCCCGTCTGTTTCTCAATCTCACTTCGCGACATAATTCGTCCGCCCGACAAGGCCTTAAGAACCTGAGCCTCTTCTCCAGACCCTTCAAAGGCATCGGTAACGGGCAACGCGACAGCTACCACGCCGCCACGAATATCAAAGACCGGCTGATTAATCGAATCGCGATAGGCACGCCTAATGCGCGCAATTCCCGTTCCAAACTTCTCGATATAGTCCAACTTTAAGAAGACCTCGGCAACGATGGGATTTCTGAGCACGGATATCTGTCCATACAGGTATTGCTCCGTCGTCAAGCCAGCGGGCAACGACCCGGGTGAAGTCACAACGACGCGATCATCATACAGAGCAACCTGAACATTCGCTTGCACGTCCCACGTCCGATGCACTAGAGCGTTTGCAACTGCCTCGCGGAATGCCTCGAGGGGAATCCGGTCGGTCTGAACACGCTCGACACCTTCGATGCGCTCATAACGATAGTAGCGCGCGAACATGGCAACTGCTCTATCAACCTGCTCAATTGCAGACAGGCCCGTCGTCGTCTCACGATCTAAAAGCACGTCCTCGGTGTCGCCAAAACGAACGCAGTCGATGCCCGGAAATTCGTTGTTATCCGCCAATATCGCCGCGGCATTGGTATAGCCATCCTTGCCGAGCAGGCGAAGCGTTCGCATGATATCCGACGTGAGCTCAGAAATGCCTAGATGCTCGATGCACTTGTGTTCGAGCGTATGAAAACTCAGGTCCTGGCGAGCCGAGGTGAGCGCATCGAACGTCAGATTGCTGCCTTCGAGCGTCAGCCTGCCGTATTCAAAACGGTCGACCTCTACCGTCGCCGAATCATTTCGCCTGTAGGCCTTCCCCTTGCTTCGATAGGGCTTGTCCTGCCCCTCGTAAACCGTAAGCGTTACAGTTCCGCGGTTCTCGTCGAGCTCGAGCGTGTAACGAGGCGCAGGATCCAGACTGTCATTAATCATGTTCTCGATGCGCAGACACTCCGCAACCGGGTCAGAAAGACCGACTGCAACACCACCGTCGTCAACGCCAAACTCTATCTTGCCCGTCCCGTAGTTTGCATAGGCGCTCACCGTTTTAAGAAACGTCGGCGTTACGCTTTCCTTGTATTCGACGGTAGGACTCTCTCTGACAACCATACGTACGGTCCTTCTCCTTTTCATGCTCATCTGAACCGTATTATAAGACGAAAAACATTTGCGTACGGCTTAGAATCAGACGCAAACTGTTTTCGTCTTATTTGCGTACGGAAACTAGATACAAATTTCACGTTCATACGACTATTTACCAAACGCATAGTGTTTTCGTCCGGCAATGCGTCCGTAATCCAAACAAAAAGGCCCCGAGCTCGTGTTGAACTCGGGACCTCTTGCGCCGCGCATCTATGAGAGGAGAAATGCGATGCGCACGGGCGCTACTCCATGTAGCAGATATCGCGACGAGCGGCTGCAACCGTTCACCTTTTAAAAGTGAACGTTCACCTGATTCTAGGAAAACCTGACTTTTAATTCCTCCGCTTCTCCTATACTGAACTTGTAATAGAAGCAAGACTTATATAGATGAACGTTTCTTTTGGAAGGATTGTAATGTCTAACCTTATGGACAGCTTCCGCCTGGACGGCAAGGTCGCGCTCGTGACCGGCGCCACCTATGGCATCGGCATGGCCATGGCCGAGGCACTCGGCGAAGCCGGCGCCAGGATCGCCTTTAACGCCCGTCACGCCGACAAGGTCGCCGAGGCCGAGAAGCACTACCGCGAGCTGGGCTTTGATGCTCACGGCTATGTTGCCGACGTCACCGACGAGGCCGTCGTCGCCGAGCTCATCGCCAAGATCGAGGCCGATTTTGGCACCACGCCCGACATTCTGGTCAACAACGCAGGCGTCATCCAGCGCACCCCGATGCTCGACATGAGCGCCGAGGACTTCCGTCGCGTCGTCGACATCGACCTCAATGCCCCGTTTATCGTGTCCAAGGCCTGCCTGCCGGGCATGATCGCCAAGGGTCACGGCAAGATCATCAACATCTGCTCCATGATGAGCGAGCTCGGCCGCGAGACCATCGCGGGCTATGCCGCCGCCAAGGGCGGACTCAAGATGCTCACCAAGAACATCTGCTCCGAGTTTGGCGAGGCCAATATCCAGTGCAACGGCATTGGGCCCGGCTACATCGCCACGCCGCAGACCGCACCGCTGCGCGAGACGCAGCCCGATGGCAGACGCCACCCGTTTGACCAGTTCATCATTGCCAAGACGCCGGCCGCCCGTTGGGGCACGCCCGAGGACCTGAAGGGCCCCGCCGTGTTCCTGGCTTCCGACGCATCGAACTTCGTCAACGGGCACATTCTGTACGTGGACGGCGGCATCCTCGCATACATCGGCAAACAGCCGCAATAAGGAAACCGGGCGAGGCGGTCGGCAGTTAAGTCTGCTGCTCGGACAGTCCTGCGCAAGACGGAAAGCACATTAAGTGCTTTCCTTTGCGTGCGGAACT
>URZR01000020.1 GCA_900552425.1 uncultured Collinsella sp.
ATATTGCCCGGCGCCGTTAGGAGCGCCGGTCAATACGGGGCCCGCTCCATTTGTCAATTCCTTCAAGCGAATGTGTCGGGAATGTTTCAATGCATGAATATGCAAGCCATTTACGTATTCATGCATCTTTTGGTGCTAAAGTTTCAACCCACTTCATAACGACCACTGCGAAATGCGCATCGGTGCATAAATCGCAGACAAGGAGTCTGATATGTCTTTGAAGGTTGGAATCGTCGGCGCGGCTGGATATGCCGGAGCCGAGCTCATTCGCCTCGTGCTCGGTCATCCCGAGTTTGAACTTGTTGCCATTACGTCCAACGCCGATGCCGGCCAGCCGCTGTCTGCGGTGTATCCGAGCTTTGCTGGCGTGAGCGACCTGGTCTTCACGACGCATGACGCCCCCGAGCTTAAGAGCTGCGATGCGGTTTTTCTTGCCGTGCCGCACACGGCTGCCATGGCACAGGTGCCCGCGCTGCTTGCATCGGGCGTCTCCTGCTTTGATCTTTCGGCCGATTACCGTCTGAGCGACGCGTCTGTCTTTGAGACATGGTATTCCGCCGAGCATACGAGCCCCGAGCTGCTCAAGACCCGTGCCTTCGGTCTGCCCGAGCTGTTCTGCCAGGACTTGGAGACCGCCGCATCCGACCATGCCGACGGCAAGCCCGTGCTGGTCGCCTGCGCCGGTTGCTATCCCACCGCAACGAGCCTTGCTGCCGCTCCCGCCGTGCGCGCGGGCTGGGTGGCCGAGAACGGCCCCGTGATCGTCGATGCCATCAGCGGCGTAACGGGCGCCGGTAAGTCCTGCAACGCCCGTACCCATTTTTGCAGCGCGGATGAGAATCTCGAGGCCTATGGCGTAGGCAAACATCGCCACACGCCCGAAATCGAGCAGATCCTGGGTCTGGCTGATCGCATTGTCTTTACCCCGCACCTGGCACCGCTCAAGCGCGGTTTGCTTTCCACGGTGGCGATGCCACTCGCGCCGCAGGCTCTCGACACGCTGACTCTTGAGGATGTCGTCGACCATTACAGGCAGTTCTACGCTGGTCGCACTTTCGTGCGCGTACTCGACGCCGGCCAGCAGCCCAAGACGGCTTCGGTTGTCGGCACCAACGCCGCCCAGATTGGCCTCGCGCTCAACAAGCGCGCGGGCGTGCTGGTGGCGACGGGCGCCATCGACAATCTGTGCAAGGGCGCTGCGGGCCAAGCGGTCCAGTGCGCCAATATCGTCTTTGGCTTTGACGAGCGACGAGGCTTGCCCACAGTGGCGTGCCCGGTGTAGCACATTCGATTGTTAACGATTTGGTAGTCGGGCATCGAGCGGGACGCCACTCTTAAGCTGGTCTCATGATCACGACTGGCATGGCGCACCAACCGATGTCCGTTTTTTGTTTGACATAAGGAGTCATAAAGACGATGAATACCGAGCTGTTTGATATCAAGATTCGCGCCGTCGAGGGCGGCGTTACGGCTGCGGCTGGTTTTAAGGCTGCGGGCATCCATGCTGGGTTCCGCAAGATCCCCGAGCGCCTGGATTACGCGCTCGTCGTGCCCGATAAACCCTGTCCCGGTGCCGGCGTGTTTACCACCAATCGCTTTTGCGCGGCGCCCGTGCAGGTGAGCCGTGCCAACCTGGGCGGTGCCGACAAGGGCTACGGAATCATCGCCGGCGTTTCGGTCAACTCTGGCAATGCCAACGCCGCCACGGGTGAGACGGGTCTTGCCTGCGCGCACGAGACGTGCAGCATCGCATCGCAGGTCATCGGCTGCGAGCCCCAGCAGATTCTGGTTGCCTCCACGGGTGTGATTGGCCAGATTCTGCCGATCGACACGTTTGAGACTGCCATTCCTGCTGCCTACGAGGCACTTTCCGCCCACGGTGGCGCCGATGCCGCTCGCGCCATCATGACGACCGACACGCACTCCAAGGAGTACGCCGTGTCCTACGTCAGCGAGGCTGTGGGTCATGCGGGTAATGTCTATACGGTAGGCGGCATGTGCAAGGGCTCGGGCATGATCATGCCCAACATGGCCACCATGATCGCAGTTATCACCACCGATGCCCCCGTCGAGCCGGCGGCACTTCATGCCCTGCTGCTCTCGACCGTCAAGCAGACCTTTAACAAGGTAACGGTCGATTCCGACACCTCGACTAACGACACCTGCATCATGCTTGCCTCCGGCGCCGCTGCCACAGATGCCGAGCCTATCGTCGAGGGCTCCGATGCCTTTGACGAGTTGGCATTTGCCGTGCACGAGGTGTGCGAGAGCCTGGCGCGCAATATCGCCGCCGATGGTGAGGGCGCATCCAAGCTTGTTACGGTCAACGTTACCGGCGCCGTGAACGACGAGGAGGCCGATCTCGCCGCCCGCGCCGTTGCCAACTCGCCGCTCGTTAAGACTTGCATCGCCGGCCACGACTGCAATTGGGGCCGCGTTGCCATGGCGCTCGGCAAGTGCGGCGTGAAGTTTAATCAGGAAGACGTTTCCATCGACATGATGGGCATGCCTGTCTGTCGCGACGGTCTGACTGTTCCCTTTGACGAGGACGAGGCTCTACGACGTTTCGAGGCGCCCGAGATCGTGATCTCGGCCGACCTGGGCGCAGGCGACGCGGCAACGACCGTGTGGACCTGCGACCTCACGCATGAGTACATCTCCATCAACGGCGATTACCGTTCCTAGATTCCAGGCACGCTGCGCATCTTGCCGCGATTGCGGACAGCGGAGCACGGCGCGATAACGATACGAAAGACGAGGCAGATTATGAAATTCGCACGCGATTGTCGCTCGAGCGAGTCCAACGAAGCAACCGCGCAGTTGCTGTTCGAGGCACTGCCGTGGATTAAGAACCTGACCGGCAAGACGGTTGTTATCAAATATGGCGGAGCCGCCATGGTTGATGAGCAGCTGCGCCGCGACGTGATGAGCGACATCGTTTTGCTCAAGATCATCGGCATGCGCCCCGTCATCGTGCATGGCGGCGGCAAGGCCATCAACGAGGCGCTGAGCCATTACGATATTCCCGTCGAATTTAAGAATGGCCAGCGCGTGACCACGCCGGATACGATGGATATCGTGCGCGAGGTGCTGGGCGGCAAGGTTAACCAGGAGCTGGTCGCTGCCATCAACCAGCACGGCAACCTGGCCGTGGGCGTGTCGGGTAGCGATGCCGGCACGCTCATCGCCGAGCCGCTCGACCCCGAGCTCGGTCGCGTGGGCAAGGTCACGCACGTCAACACCGACTATATCGAGCGCTTGCTCGATAGCGAGTATATTCCCGTCATCGCTACCGTCGCGGCGGGGGAGGACGGCGGTTTCTTCAACATCAACGCCGACACCGCCGCCGGTGCCGTTGCCGCGGCGCTCCACGCGCATAAGGCGATCTTTTTGACCGATGTCGATGGCCTGTACAAGGACTTTAGCGACAAAGACTCACTCATCTCCAACCTAACGCTCGACGAGGTTAACGAAATGCTCTACGGCGGCGAGGTCGATAAGGGCATGATTCCCAAGCTGCGTGCGGCCGTCGATGCGCTTGCCGGCGGCGTATTTCGCGCTCACATCATCAACGGCACCACGCCGCATTCGCTGCTGCTGGAGCTGCTGACCGATGCCGGCGTCGGCACCGTGATCCATTCCACCGAGACGGCTTACGAGTTCGATACGCATCCGCATCCGCTTTCGACGTTTGCTGCGCGTCTGACCGAGAACCTCGACGAGGTTGAGAAGCTTCAGACAGTCTAACTGACCCGCAGCCGCCCCATTTCTGCACCCATAGGCCTGCGCCGTCCGGCGCTCAACGAAAGGCATTCCATGTCACTTGCAGCTCAGCAATCGCTTGAATCCAATTACGTTATGCATACCTTTGGCCGCTCTCCGGTCGAGTTTGTCGAGGGTCACGGCATGAAGCTCACCGGCGACGATGGTCGTGAGTACCTCGACTTTCTTGCCGGCATCGGCGTGTGCAGCCTAGGTCATGGTGACCCGGCCGTGCTCTCGGCGCTCGAGGCACAGACCAAAAAGCTCATGCATGTCTCCAATTACTTCTACATTGAGCAGCGCGGACAGGTCGCGGCGCTGCTGTCCAAGCTTGCCAACGACGACTTAGATGGTGCACGCGTGCTTGCCGATGCCATTGCCGCCGGCGATGAGACCACGGCAGCTGCTCTTGGTGCCCCGGCTGCGGATGAGCAGGTTTGGGAGACCTTCTTTGCCAACTCCGGCGCCGAGGCCAATGAGGGCTCGATGAAGCTTGCGCGCCTGTACGCCAAGCGTGCCGGTAACGGCGGCAACACTATCGTGTGCATGCGCGGCGGCTTCCACGGCCGTACGCTCGAGACCATTGCCGCCACCATGCAGGATTGGCTGCAGGATAGTTTCCGCCCGCTGCCGGGTGGCTTTGTGGCCTGTACGCCCAACGATATCGATGAACTGCGTGCGATCTTTAAGCAGCTGGGGAGCGAAATATGTGCCGTGATGCTCGAGCCGATCCAGGGTGAGAGTGGCGTGCACCCCATGACCGAGGAGTTTATGGCGGCAGCGCGCGACCTGGCACACGAAGTGGGCGCCGTGCTTATAGCCGACGAGGTCCAGTGCGGCATCTTCCGCTCCGGCAAGCCGTTTGCATTCCAAACCTATGGCGTGGAACCCGACATCATGAGCCTTGCCAAGGGCATTGCCGATGGCGTGCCCATGGGTGCCGTCGTAGCAAAGAAGGAGATTGCCGACGTGTTTAAGCCGGGCGACCACGGCTCGACCTTTGGCGGTAGCTGCTTGGCTGTCGCGGCGTGCGCCGCGACGCTCTCCGCGCTCGTGCGCGGCGATTATGCCGACCATGCTGCCAAGGTAGGCGCCTATATGGAGGCAAAGCTCGCCAAGCTGCCGAACGTGACCGAGGTGCGTGGCCGCGGCTTGATGCTCGGCTGTGATTTGGATGATGCCGCGGGCGACGCGCATGATATTGTTGCCCGCGCGCTGGCCGCCGGTGCCGTGATTAACGCTACGGGTGCCCATACGCTGCGTTTCCTGCCGCCGCTCGTCTGCGAGGAATCCGACGTGGACAGTCTGATCGAGATTCTGTCGGGTGTCTTGGGCTAACGCGGCGCAATAACTCAATTTGAACCGGGTTCCGGACTGTGGACGTGCCATATGCGGCACGATTCAGCGGTCTGGAGCCCGTTTTGCCTTAGATTTGCTAAGGCGGGGAGACCTGCTGGTCAAAAAACATCAAATATGAGTACTGTTACCAGCTGAATCTCATATGAAACCGACTATCTAGGATTAGTTAGACCACACATGTTCAGTTATGTTAATGGGGAAACAGCTAGCAAAGGCTTCAAATCGCTGATTCAGGGCTAGATTTACCCAGCGAAACCCAAAAATCGCTGCTACAAAATTAGTAACAGTACTCATTTTTGCCATTTTCTGGCCACGGCCTTTGTGACAGTCGTGCTGGCGGGTTCGAATCCCATGAAATGGGCCCAAAAAAGAAAGGCCCCCATAGCTGGGAGCCTATCAAATCAGTGGTGGGCGATGAGGGATGTCGCGTGCGGCTGACGCCGCCCGCTCTCGCTTCGTCGCTCCGCTTCTCGCGTGCTGCGCTGGAAAACGCTTCGCGTTTCCTCAGCTCCGCACCCTTGCGGGTTCGAATTCCTCCGCTTGCCCACAAGAAAGCGCCCTGGGCCGTTATGGGCTTAGGGCGCTCAGTTTTAATGGCTGGGACGGAGGGATTCGAACCCCCAACAGCCGGCACCAAAAACCGGAGTTCTACCGTTGAACTACGTCCCAATGTGTGGTGTTGCCCAAAAGCAACTCGTCTAGTTTACCTAATCTGCGAGGGCATCGCAAACGCCATCGAGTAGGCGTACGGCGAGCGTCTGCGCGTCGCTGGCCGTGAAGGTGCCGTTGTAGCGCGTCATGCCCGTGAGCTCAATGCGAATGCGAGCCGGCTTCTGCTGCACGGCGACATTGGCGGGGCGGATGCGCTGGGCCAGGTTGTGGCACTCGGCGAGGGCAATCGTGGCGCGTGGCGCGGCGTCGGCGGGCAGCTCGTCGCTTGCGATCTCGAGCACCAGGTCAACGTCGGTTGGGACCTCGGAGTCGCAGAGCATCATGCCGCTGTTGTCGGTCGTTGCCGTGGCGATGTTCCACATGCGCGAAGCAACGCTGCGTGCGATGGGGTCCTCACCGATAACGGCGATCTGGAAGCGCTCGAGCACGTTGGCGGCGCGAGCAAAACCGATGCGGGACTCGGCTTCGGTGACCGAGGGCTTGCCCTCCCACACATGGTGCAGGCGGTTGATGTAGGCGTAGGTGTCCTGGAAGGCCATGCCGTCGGCAAACAGGCCGACATTTTCCTGGAACTGCTGCAGGGCGGCCTCGGTATGCGGACCAAAGTAGCCGTCGTCTTCGCCACAGGCAAAGCCCAAAACGTTGAGAGCGCGCTGCAGGGCCTGCACATCGGCGCCATGGAAATTGGGCATGCGAAGATACAGGGTGCGGTCGCCCAGCTTATACGAGGCGTCGACCAGGGCGCTCCAACAGGGGATATCGACGGCATGACCGGCAGCAAGGCCGCTGTCGAGCCTGAAGGTGCTGACGGCCTGCTCGGTGGTGGTGCCAAAGCGCTTGTCGACAACCTCGGCGTCATCGATTGTATAGCCGAGCTGCAGAAGGCGGGACTGGACGTCCTCGACGGCTGCTCCCTGCATGCCTGTGGTAATAGGTTCCATGAACGAACCCCTTTCGGCGTACCATTCGTACTATTTTGAGCGTGTGTCGGATAGACAACGCGAGACAATTTATAAACATGCACTCAATAGTGTAGCAACTTGTACCCAAACTCGCTGCCCACAGGTTTTATGACCCCCGCTAGTTAAGACGCTCCACAAAGAAATCTGCCATTGAGAGGAAGAGCTCGCACGCATGCGGGTCGAGCTCGACGCCTTCGATAGCGGCCTTGGCCTTAGCGGTCAGGTCGAGCGCATAGGTGTGGGCGTAATCGATGGAGCCGGTCTCCTGGAAGATCTCCACGGCGCGTGCGAGCTGCGCAGGGTCCTCGGTGCCCGAGGAAAGGATTGCCTCGATCTCGTCGTGATAGCGCTCGTCTGACAGGGCATGCACGGCAACGAGGGTGCGCTTGCCCTCGGTGATATCGGTGCGGAAGTCCTTGTTGGCGGCCTCCTTGGTGCCGATCAAGTTGAGCAGGTCGTCTTGAATCTGGAAGGCAAGGCCCGTGTGCAGCCCAAAGGCGCGCAGTGCCTCAATCTGCTCTTCGCTGCCGCCGCCGATAATGGCTCCGGCGGCAAGCGGCGTCGCTCCGCTGTAGTACGCGGTCTTGTGCGTCGCCATGTCCAGATAATCGTCGACCGAAATGTCAAAGCGCTCGTCGCGGACCCAGCCCAGGTCGAGCGCTTGGCCCTCGATGGTACGGACGATCATCTCGGTAAGCTCGTGGAGCACGTGAAGCTTCACGTCTGCGTTGAGTGTGGGGTCGTCGAGAACCGTCTTGGTGACCATGGTGAGCGCCAGGTCACCGCAGTTGATGGCAAGACCGGTGCCCTCGGTAAGGTGCATGCAGGGCTTGCCGCGACGAATCTGCCCGTTGTCGGCGATGTCGTCGTGGATGAGTGCGCCCGACTGAAAGTGCTCGATGGCCGCCGCGGCGCTGCGGGCGCTTTCGAAGCTTCCGCCCACCGCGGTGGCGGCGAGCATGCAGATGAGCGGGCGGTGGCGTTTGCCGGCGTTGGCCGTAAAGGCCGAAAGTGGTGCGTACAGGTAGCGCTCGATATCGGCGGAAGTCGCCTGTCCGTCAAAGAACGTGGCCAGATAGTCGTTAATCTGGTCAAAGTGCTGGGCTAAAAAGCTGGTAAACGGACTGGACACGGGTTCTCGCATTCTTTGATAGGTTGCATCGTTGCATTATGCAGACAACATATTGCCACATTAGGGCGTCGAGCGCGGCGGTTGAAGACGATTGGTCCATGCGGCCGCAAGTGCGGTAGGGGCTTGGCTAGATAAGCCCAAAGTGTTCGAGCGCGGTGACGACGCCGTCGTGGTCGATGCTGTCGGTGACATAGTCGGCCTTTTCCTTGAGGAAGTCCGGCGCATTGCCCATGGCGATACCGACATCGACGGCGTTCATCAGCGAGACGTCATTGCTGGCGTCGCCGATGCCGTATACGGTTCCGTGGTGGGGATCGAGGGCGTCGAGTACGGACTGGATACCCTCGCGCTTGGTGCATTCGCGAGGCGAAATCTCGGTCACTTCGAGCTCGAGCTCGTTAAAGCAGAGCAGCGGCTCAAACGCTTGATCCTGAGCGATGCGGCTGGCAAGCGACGTGGACATTAAGATCTTGTAGGCGCTGTAATGTTGCAGCTGCGTAATTGCATCGCCCACGGTGCGGGCGTATCCCGGGGCGTCGGGCGCATCGGCACTCATGCGAACGACGCCATTGAGTCCCTCAAAACGAATCACTTCGTCCGATTGCTCAAGAATGGGAGCAAGGCGCTGCAGCATGCCGGGCGTCATCGCCAAATCGCGAATCACGTGTCCCTCAAGTTCGACATAGCCACCCGCGAGGCAGACGATGCCGGTCCAGGGCAGCTCGAGCAGCTTTGGATGGATGCAGCTCAGCGTGCGCCCTGTGCAGATAAACGCCATATTGCCCTTGGCGACAAAATCACGGATGGCTTGCGAGACCGCTTCATTGGGATAGGGGGAGAGGTCTCGCTCGCTCTCGGGAAGCTCTTGTGCCACTCGAGGGTCTTGCCAGGCGAGTGTTCCGTCGATATCGAAGAAGCAGATATCGCCGCGCTTATGGGCTGCGCTGGCGGCAGGGGAGGCCGAGGTGGTGGGCACAAATCCCGGCTCGAGGCCCATGATCTGGTCAAAATGCTCTTTAACGCGGGGAACGGAGATGCCAATAATCACCTGGGCGGTCTTGCCCGTAATGATGAGGCCCTTGGCGCCCACCGCGACAAACGACGCATTATCTGCAACGATGGAAGGGTCTGCGACCTCGACGCGCAGGCGCGTGGCGCAGTTGGTTGCGCCCACGATATTGCCAACGCCACCTAAAAGCTGAATTACCCGCTCGGCGAGGACGTGATCTTGATCGGATTGAATACTGACCTCGCCATTGGGAGATTGCTCTTTGGCAAAGCCGCTTCCCGTTAAACGATCGATTGCCGCGCGATTGGAGACATGATCCTCGCGGCCCGGCGTCTTAAGGTCATAGACCAAGATGAGTGCTCGAAAACTAACAAAAAAGATGAGGCTAAAGGCAAGACCGATACCGAGCGCCAAAAGGTAGGAGCCGGCATGCATTCGCATGAGTGGGATGAAGTTGAAGGCCGTCATTTCCATGAGACCGCCCGAGAAGATGCCGACGATGCCAAAGAAGTTCATGGTCATGGCAAGGCAGGAGGATAGGACGGCGTAGAGCAAAAAGAGTCCAGGATAGGTGAACATAAAGAGAAACTCGAGCGGCTCGGTGACACCGCAGACCACCGAGGCGACGATGGCGGGCAAAAGGATGACCTTAAGGCCGGCGCGGCGTTCGGGTTTGGCGGTGAAATAGAATGCTGCCGCGATGGCGGGAAGGCCAAAGAGCTTGCCCCAGCCGGTGGCGGTAAAACCTGCCCAGGGCGCAAGTTCATTTAAAGGGCGCGTGCTATGGGAGAGAATGGGGAGCAGGTTGGTCCACGTGGCGTAAATACCGTCGTGAATGACCAGATTGTCGTAATAGATGGGCATATAGAGCAGGTGGTGCAGCCCCATGGGCTCGAGTGCTCGCTCCAAAAACACAAAGATGCCCACGCCGAAGGGGCCGACGCCCGCAAGTGCGTGGCGCAGCGTTTCGGTCACGGCGTATGCGAAGGGCACGATGGCGGCCGAGATGGCGGCAAGGGCAAACACGGCAAAAAAGCTGATGAGGTAGACCAGCGAGGAACCCGAGAAGGTGCCGAGCCAATCGGGAACCTTGGCATCGTAGAAGCGGTCATGGATGGCGACGACGGTTGCCGATACCGCCAGCGGGCCGATAATGCCGGTGTCGAGCGTCTTGATGCCGTCGATGACGGTGATACCGCTGGCGGGGGTCAAAGATGATGGGTACTTAAGCCCAAGGTTGTCTCCGCTCAGCTTAATGATCTCGCTCAAAAAGAAGCAATAGGCAAAATAGGCCACGAGTGCCTCGAGGCAGCAGCGTGCCGGTTGCTTTTGGGCAAGACCGATAGGCAGCGCTACGGCAAAAAGGAGCGGGAGACGTTTAAAGACCGTCCACGAGCCGCGCTGGATGATGGTCCAGAAAACGTACCAAGGGGTTCCGTATACGGCGAGGTCACCGACGATGTCTACGGTCGTGGCGAGGGCGGAGATGCCGACCATGAGGCCTGATATAGAAAACAGCATGGCGGGCGCGAACATTGCCCCGCCAAAGCGTTGGATTTTCTGCAGCATAATATGCCTTCCGGATGCAACATGCTGTGCGAGCAAGAACGTTTAAACAATGAACTCATTGTAGAGGACTGGCTGCTTGCCGCATTGACGGTTTTGATTCGGTCCGATTTGGGTTTCGGGGGAACCGTCGACGGTAAATAATCCGTACTTTACCGATAATCGGTTTAAACAACTTTAAGAAATGCTATCGTGCCTAGCCATACATATTCATTAGAGGTGAAGTTATGCCAAAAGCGATTTACGAAGGAATCTACCGCGAGATCCGTTCGCGCATCATTAACGGGACCTATGCGTTTCAGGAGATGCTGCCAACCGAAGCCGAGCTGACCGCGGAGTTTGGCTGCACGCGCAATACCGTTCGACGCGCCTTGAGCATGCTGGCCGACCAGATGTTTGTGCAGCCTATACACGGCAAGGGCGTGCGCGTTATTTGGCTTAAGGGCGAAACCGACATGCTGGGCGCACTCGAAGAGGTTGAGTCGTTTGGCGAGTTCGCAAAACGCAACAATGCCGTCGCATCGACCGAGGTCAAGTCTTTTGAACATTTGATTTGCACTGAGCAACTGTCGCGCCGCCTTGGCTTTAAGGTGGGCGAGGAGCTGATTCGCGTCGTGCGTGTCCGAAGCCTCAACGGCAGCGCGCGCCAGGTGGACCACGGCTACTTTTTGGAGTCGATCGCCAAGGGCCTGACCCCCGAGATTGCGGCAAGCTCTATCTACGACTATCTGGAGCACAAGCGTGGCGTCAAAGTGATGGCGAGCCGCCGTACGGTGAGCGTCGAGCTTGCCAACGATGAGGACTGCAGCTACTTGGACCTTGGCAAGTACAACTGCGTCGCCGTTATGGAGAGCCAGTCGTACACCTCGGACGGCATCTTATTTGAGGTGACGCATGCCCGCACGCATCCCGAGATCTTCCACTACCGCGTCAACTCCAAGCGATAGCCGGCTAGCTCGCAGCCTGACGAGACTCATGTCCTCAAAGAGAAAACGCCCGGTCAAACCGACGATGCATCGGCTTGACCGGGTGTTTTCTCTGCATTCGATAACAAGTAATTGTTTATACAAAACTTGTCAAGTATCAAGTTGAAATTACCGTTCACCGAAGTTTTTCTACCGCTCTAGTAATACTTGTTCAAACAACTAGCCAAATAGCGTATTGTACAAATCAGCAAAAGGGGCAAAGTCCCCGAGCCAATCTCCGAAGGCGGCGGCAAAGGGTGCCGCCACGGTGTGAAAGGGTGGATTGTAATGAAGAACGAAATGAGCAGAAGGCAGTTCCTGGGCTTCGCTGGCTCCGCGGCTGCGGTTCTTGGTCTGGGTCTCGTGGGCTGTGGTGGTTCTGCCGGCTCCGGCTCCTCTGCTTCTGGTGACGCTGCCGAGGTCTACTTCCTCCAATTTAAGCCTGAGGTCGACAAGGAGTGGAAGGAGATCGCCAAGGCGTACAAGAAGGAGAAGGGCGTCGAGGTCAAGATCGTGACCGCCGCCTCCAACACCTACGAGGAGAAGCTCAAGTCCGAGATGTCCAAGAGCTCCGCTCCGACGCTGTTCCAGGTCAACGGCCCCACCGGCCTTAAGAACTGGAAGGACTACTGCGCCGATCTTTCCGACACCAAGCTCCGCGGCGAGCTCATCGACGACTCCCTGGCGCTGCAGTCCGACGGCAAGGATCTGGGTATCGACTGGGTTCAGGAGAGCTACGGCATCATCTACAACAAGGAGCTCCTCGAGAAGGCCGGCTACAAGGCCGAGGACATCAACTCCTTCGACAAGCTGAAGGCTTGCGCCGATGACATCCAGGCCCGCAAGGACGAGCTCGGCGTTGACGGTGCCTTCACTTCCGCCGGCATGGATGACTCCTCCAGCTGGCGCTACACCACGCACCTCGCCAACCTCCCGCTCTACTACGAGTTCGAGAAGGAGCACAATCAGGAGGACGACGAGATCAAGGGCGAGTATCTCGACAACTTTAAGCAGATCTTCGACCTGTATATCACCGACTCCACCTGCGATCCTTCGCAGCTCGCCTCCAAGACCGGTGACGACGCCACCAACGAGTTCGCAACCGGCAAGGCCGTCTTCTACCAGAACGGCTCTTGGGCCTACGCCGACCTCACCAAGGCCGGTATGACCGACGACCAGCTCGGCATGCTGCCGATCTACATCGGCGTCGACGGCGAGGAGAACCAGGGCCTGTGCTCCGGCGGCGAGAACTACTGGTGCGTCAGCTCCCAGGCTTCCGAGGATGCCCAGAAGGCCACCGAGGACTTCATGTATTGGTGCGTCACTTCTGACACCGCCACCAGCATCATCGCTGACAAGATGGGTCTGACCGCCCCGTTCAAGAGCGCTAAGGAGACCACCAACGTCTTCTCGCAGCAGGCCGTTGCTATGGCCAAGGACGGCAAGAAGACCGTCGCTTGGGACTTCGTTTACATCCCCTCCGAGGAGTGGAAGAAGAACCTCAAGCAGGCTCTCATCGCTTATGCTGCCGACAACACCAAGTGGGACGGCGTCAAGAACGCCTTCGTCGATGGCTGGAAGACCGAGAAGGCTGCTTCCGAGTAAGCAGTTGCTGCCCAAGCTATCTGATTAGCGACAGGGGGCGGGCAGACGTAGGTTTGCCCGCCCCCTGCATATTGAAAGGACCCTTCTATGGGCAAAGCACTCAAGCGCTGGTGGCCGCTCTTTATGCTGCCCACGTGCCTGGCGTTTATGATCGGGTTCGTGATTCCCTTTATCCAGGGTTTCTATCTCTCGTTCTGCCAGTTTATTACCATCAATAACGCGCACTTTGTCGGTATCGAGAACTACGTGCGCGCGCTGTCCGATCCGCAGTTCTCCACGTCGTTCTTCTTTACCGTGGCGTTTGCCTTCCTGTCGACGGTGCTCATCAACGTGATCGCGCTGGCCATCGCGCAGGCGCTCACCCGCAAAGCGCTCAAGGGCACCAACATCTTCCGTACGATCTTCTTTATGCCTAACCTGATCGGCGGCATCGTGCTGGGCTACATTTGGCAGATTCTGATCAACTGCCTGCTCTCCAACGTGGGCGCCCAGCTCATCGCCCTTAACTCTGCTGCTGGCTTCTGGGGCCTTATCATCCTGACCCTGTGGCAGCAGGTCGGCTACATGATGATCATCTACATCGCCGGTCTGCAGTCCATCCCGTCTGACTACATCGAGGCCGCCAAGGTCGATGGCGCTACGGCATGGCAGACGTTTTGGAAGGTTAAGATCCCCAACCTGATGCCGACCATCACCATCTGCCTGTTCCTGTCCATCACCAACGGCTTTAAGCTGTTCGACCAGAACCTCGCCCTTACCGGTGGCGCCCCGGCGCACTCCACCGAGATGCTCGCCCTGAACATCTACAACACGTTCTATTCGCGTGCTGGCATCGCATGGCAGGGCATCGGTCAGGCCAAGGCAGTTATCTTCTGCATCCTGGTTGTCGCTATTTCTATGATCCAGCTTAAGGCCACGAGGTCCAAGGAGGTGCAGCAGTAATGAAACGCGATAAGGCTATCAACCGCGCGCTCTCGATCTTCTTTACGATTCTGTCGCTCGCATGGATCTACCCCGTGTTCATGATTGCGCTCAATTCCTTTAAGAAAGCGACCGCAATCAGCACCACCACGGCGTTCGATCTGCTCACGCCCGAGACGTTCAACGGCCTCGCAAACTACGTGCACGCTCTGAACGAGCAGGGCTTTGCCTCGGCGTTTATGTACTCGCTCATCATCACGGTCACGTCGGTCGTGCTGATTCTGGTGTGCTGCTCCATGTGCGCTTGGTACGTGGTGCGCGTCAACAGCAAGATCTCGAACTTCTTCTATTACCTGTTCGTCTTCTCGATGGTCGTACCGTTCCAGATGCTCATGTTCACGCTGTCCAACCTCGCGGACCGCATCGGCTTTAACACGCCGTTTAACATCTGCTTCATCTACCTTGGTTTTGGCGCGGGCCTCGCGGTCTTTATGTTCGCCGGCTTCGTCAAGAACATCCCGCTCGAGATTGAGGAAGCGGCCATGATCGACGGCTGCAACCCGGTCCAGGTGTTCTTTAAGATCGTCCTTCCCATTATGAAGCCCACCTATCTTTCGGTCGGCATCCTTGAGACCATGTGGGTCTGGAACGACTATCTGCTGCCCTACCTTACGCTCGACTCCACCAAGTACAAGACCATTCCTATCTTGATCCAGTACTTCCGTGGCGGCTATGGCCACGTCGAGCTCGGCCCCATGATGGCATGCATCATGATGGTCGTCATCCCCATCGTCATCATGTACATCTTCTGCCAGAAGTACATCATTGACGGCGTTGTGGCAGGTGCCGTCAAGGGCTGATGCCGTAACTGTTTTGCAAGTTTTGGCGGCGCCCCTCAGCGTGGCGCCGCGTATCGAAAGGTAGAGACATGGCCGAGATCGTTCTCAAACATGTTCAGAAGGTGTATCCCAACAACGAGTCCAAAAAGAAGGGCTTCTTTGGCAAAAAGAAGAAGACCGAGGAGAAGAAGCACAACCTCAAGGTTACCGAGGACGGCGTGCTCGCGGTGGAGGACTTTAACCTCACCGTGCATGACCAGGAGTTTATCGTCCTCGTTGGCCCTTCTGGCTGTGGTAAGTCCACGACGATGCGCATGGTCGCCGGCCTGGAGGACATCACCTCGGGCGATGTGCTCATCGATGGCAAGCGCGTCAACGACGTCGCTCCCAAGGACCGCGACATCGCCATGGTGTTCCAGAGCTATGCTCTGTACCCCAATATGACGGTGTACGAGAACATGGCGTTTACGCTCGAGCTCAAGAAGGTCCCCAAGGACGAGATCGACCGTAAGGTTCGCTCCGCTGCCGAGATCCTGGGTATTACCGAGTACCTCGACCGTAAGCCTAAGGCGCTCTCCGGCGGTCAGCGTCAGCGCGTCGCCATCGGCCGCGCCATCGTGCGTGATCCTAAGGTCTTCCTGATGGACGAGCCGCTGTCCAACCTGGACGCCAAGCTGCGTAACCAGATGCGTGCCGAGCTCATCAAGCTGCGCCACGAGATCAAGGGCACGTTCATCTACGTCACTCATGACCAGACCGAGGCCATGACCCTCGGTGACCGTATCGTGGTCATGAAGGACGGCGTCGTCCAGCAGATCGCCACCCCGCAGGAGGTCTTCAACCATCCCGCGAACATCTTCGTCGCCGGCTTTATCGGCGTGCCGCAGATGAACTTCTTCGATGCCCAGCTGGTGCGCTCGGGCAACGGCTTTACCGTCAAGACCGAGGATATGAACGTGGCGCTCGCCCCCGAGACCTGCGCTCAGCTTGCTCTCAACTGGGACGGCGGCGACGTGAAGGAGATCACGGCCGGCGTGCGTCCCGAGCAGATTCTGCTTGCCGACAAGGACGAGGAGGGCGCGCTCCAGGGTACCGTCGAGGTGACCGAGCTCATGGGTTCGACCGAGCATGTCCACGTGACCGCTCCCGATGGCCAGTTCGTCCTGATCATTCCCGTTGTCGACCTCGAGGCCAAGGGTGCGCTCAAGGCGGGCGACCCCATCTGGTTCAAGTTTGAGAAGAACGCGACCCACCTCTTCGATAAGGTCTCTGGCAAGAACCTTATCTAGGCCCGGTGCAACCAGGCCCTTCCTTTGGGCGACTGCGGTATTGCCATCCTTTTGCCGCGGTCACATATAAGGCTCCCCTCCCGTCCACTGGGCGAGAGGGGAGCCTTTCTTTGTGTTGGGACTGCCTGACCGGTCGTTTGTCTCGATCTGTAACGGATAGGGCCGATTTCGGACGTTAGATGTTACAGATCGAGACGGTTCCGCTGAGCTAACCATTTCATCTAAATCTGTAACACCAAAGGCGAATTTCACCTGCTAGATGTTACAGATTGAGATAAACCCAAGGGGAGGGGCCGGTATGTCTCAATCGGTGACGCATAATTTCTTTCGCAAATTGACAACCGCATAGCGGAACACGGCCC
>URZR01000021.1 GCA_900552425.1 uncultured Collinsella sp.
TATCACTACACCCCACTAAAGCAGGGGGTATTTTTCTCAAAAAAGTGATGATTGGGGCTGTGTGGGCGCTCATTTTTTGGCGCGCGATTCTGATACAATTTGTTCGTTACTGTTTGAACGGTATGCGCGCATAGAACAGCGAGGATTCATCGTGATTAAGGCAGAGCGACAGGATAAGGTTCGTCAGCTGCTCGAAGAGCAGGGCACGGTCTCGGTTAAGGAGATTTCGGATGCGCTGGGCGTTTCGGACATGACGATTCGCCGCGACCTCGAAGAACTTGCGAGTCTGGGTGAGATCGAGCGTGTGCACGGCGGCGCCCGCAGTGCGCAGGGTCGTCCCCACGCTATGTTGCGCCATGAGTATTCGCACAGCGAAAAGCGCACCAAGCATGCCGAGGAAAAACTGCAGATCGCACGCCGTGCTGTGGAGCTTATCGAGGAGGGCTCTACTATCTTTTTGGGCACGGGTACCACGGTTGAGCAGATGGCCTCGTTGCTGCCGGCGTTTCGCCTGCGCATCGTGACCAATTCGCTTTCGGTGTTTAACCTGCTCGAGGCGCGCGAGGACTGCGACCTGTGCCTCGTGGGCGGCATGTACCGTCGCCGCACTGCCGCTTTTGTGGGGCCAACGGCCGAGGACACCCTGCGTGCGCTGGGCATCGATGCGGCGTTTATCGGCGCCAACGGTATCTTGGACGGTGACGTATCCACATCCAACATGGACGAGGGCCGTATCCAGCAGCTCGCCTTTAGCAAGGCCGACTCGCGCTATCTGATCGCCGATTCCAGCAAGATCGGCAAGCGCGACTTCTATACCTTCTGTCGCCTGGATAACTTGGACGCCGTGGTGTGTGAGCCGAGTATCGCCGCCGAGGATCGTGCCGCCATCGAGGAACACACGCGGGTCATCTGCTAGCTAGCGCTGTGGGCTATACGTTTGCCCTGCCGTGGCGAGGGATTGGCGTGTCAACGCAACGCGACATGAAGCGCAAATGGGGACTTCACTATCAAATTGTCTCAATCTGTAACAGTTAGGACTTAAAAACTCGGCTACGTGTTACAGATCGAGACAAAAGAAAAAGAACATTAGGACTTGAAAATAAAGTTTTGATAAGGGATTTGTCCAGTTAAGACGGTGCGGCAAGTAATGGCAATTAATTTGCCTCCGGAGTCATAAGCATGACGAGTTAGTTCGATGACCGGAAGTTTTGCAACACCATAATTGCTGGCTTCGGAATCGCTAAGCTGACGTGCTCTATAGCTTTCTCGAGCAGATTGGACAGACTTGGACAACTCGTCCATGATTTTGCTAAATGCCTGAAAATCTAACTGATTATTCGGAACGCGCGACTTTGAAATGAAGAACGTATCAGCGCCTATGAAGCTGCCTTCAAGTTCGTAGGTCAGTTCAAGACGCTGAATCTCATCACGACTTTGGCATCCAAATTGCTGGAGCATCATTACGGAAATTGGACGACCTGATGTGCGGCCGCCGAAATGTTTGGTGATGGTATCCGGATCAACACCATCGCAATGGCTTGCAAAGTCAAAGTCTAAAAGTGAATTGAGCTCGCTAACGCGTTTCGGTGCAACAAACGATCCCTTACCTTGGATTCGATAGATACTTCCACGACGCTCCAGCTCACTCATGGCAAGTCGGACGGTTGTTCTGCTTACGGCGTATTCGTCGCAAAGTTCCATTTCTGTTGGAAGTTTATCGTCTGCTTGATATACATCGACGATCTGCTTGAGCAGCGCGTCGGTGAGCTGTAAATAGAGTGGCCGTTTTTCGTGTGTATCGAGCATTGGAGCCTCAGTTTGCATGTTGGTGGTATCCGATGGGTGCCTCAGTCGGGATGTAGCGTGGGCGAGGCTACCTTAACGTATCACAGAGCGGCTCAGCATGACGATCTGATGCCTGTAGCCACGAAGGGCTTGTCCAAGCGTGAAGATATTCTGGGGCAGACAAATACCGTTCATGGAGTCCCCGATATGTTGGAGGTCAGCGCCAGCGGCTTTTGCTGCAAGGCCTATTTTCTTAATGGTCTCGCTGTCGCAGGAGTCTTGACTTGTCCCGTTCGCCGCCATGACGAGAACCTTTTCTTCAATTGACTTGTCTACGTTGTGGGATCGTACAAAGTCTACGATGGCGCGCAGGTCTGCTTCTTGGAAGCAAGGGACAGTGTAGGGGGCTGGCACGAGAAGGATGTCGACGCCGAGATCAACAAACTTGCGCGCTATTTCGAGTGTCATGACAGGTTCCGCAACGCCCGCTCCATGCATTTTCCCGGCTATGACCAGGCCATCGAAATGCTCTTTGGAGAGTTTAATCGAATGGGCGATTGCATCGTTGGAGACGCCAGTTCCAGGGTTGCCTGTGAGGCAAATAAAATCAAATCCGAGTTCGTTGGCCTTTTCTAGGGTCTTGGGAGAGACGCGCCGACCCATAGGGATTTCTGTACGGGATTCAGACATTTCAGCCTCAATATCAACTGGTTCCAGATTGACGCCAATGGGCCTTCCGCATGCTCGCTTCACCCAAGTGACCGGGTTTTCGGTGAGTTCATCCGGAATGCCGGCAATCACTGGATTGAACACATCGAGCGCGTTAAACAGAAGCAGGTCGGCACCTGCGGCACGTTCGATTTCGGCATTAGTAACGCCGCCGAGAAATTGGGAAGAGGGTACGTTTTCTGCCATGATGGTACGTCCCTCGGAAGCCAGAATTGCCTGCTTTAGATCCATGGGTGACGTGGCGGCAAAATCGGATGCGGACATGTTCAGCAATCGTTTGGGCATTATTACTTCCTTTGACTAGAGTGACAGGCTTGTGACATTGTCCCTAATATTGTTACAACAATATATTTAATATGTTATATCCAATCGGTAAACGGTTACAAACTTATTGTACTGCTCCAAAAAAATAGCTATTAGCTGGACAAATCTAAAATTAAGCAACTGCCGTTCACCGAATAAAGATTTAAATTCTTGACATGTCGACAAAGCGGAAAAAGAATTGGTTATGACAAATCGCGCAAATGATATTACATTTCGCACGAGAACGTATTCACTTACATAAGCGGATACAAACTGGGATGACGACGGTTGAATCCGGATAAATCGTTGTGTGCCCGGCAATCATGAAAGGATGCGTTATGGACGCTATCGTCAAATTCCTTGAAAAACACCAGGCTCTCTTCGACAAAATCTCAAAGAACATTTATCTGGTGGCGATTAAGGATGGCTTTCTCTCGAATATGCCAATTGTGCTGTTCTCGAGCCTGTTCCTTCTTCTTTCGACGCTCCCTGCCTATGTAGGCATCGCGCTTCCGTCTGAGGTGCTGGATTTCTTTAATAAAATCTATGCATATACCATGGGGCTTCTTGGCATTATGGTGGCCGGCACCACGGCGAGCTCACTTGCCATGTCGATGAACCGCCGCATGCCTTCGGGCAAATCTCTTAACCCCACCTCGTGCATGGTTTGCGCCATGTGCGGCATGTTCTTGCTATCGGTGACGAACGATGTTGTCTCGATTGGCGGAGCAGATACATCTGTTTTTGAAACCGGCTATATGGGAACCAAGGGTTTTCTCGCTGCGTTCGTATCCGCATTCTTGACCGTTAATATCTATAAGGTGTGCATTAGCCATAATGTGACGATCAAGCTCCCCAAAGAGGTCCCTGGCGCTATTGCGCAGAGTTTTCGCGATATCTTTGCGTTTGGGTTTTCAATCCTTGCGTGCGCCGTTATCGATCTCGCGAGCCGTACGCTGCTTGCTGTGCCGTTCGCCAATTTGGTATCTGCTCTAATCTCGCCGCTGTTCTCCGCGGTCGACACCTATCCTGGCATGGCGCTTATCGAAGGCGCGGTCGCACTTTTCCAATTTATGGGTATTCACGGTGCTTCGGTTGTCATGAGCCCGATCAATGCTGCGCTCTACGGCAATACCGTTACCAATCTTGAGGTTTTCCAAGCAGGTGGACACCCGTCAATTGCTCTCACGCAGGACTTTACAAGCTTCATCGGCGGTCTGGGCGGTTCTGGCTGCACGTTCATCGTTCCTATTATCCTGATCATGTTTATGCGTTCCAAGCAGCTTAAAGCCATGGGCAAGGCATCGATTATCCCGGTGATTTTTGGAGTTAACGAGCCCGTTCTCTTCGGTATGCCGATCGTTCTCAATCCCTATATGTTCGTGCCCTTCCTAGCGGCTCCTATGGTCAACGCCATAATCGGTAAGTTTTTCATTGACGTAATTGGAATGAACGCCCCCATGTATACCATGCCGTGGGCGCTTCCCGGCCCAATCGGTGCATTTCTCACCACGGGTCTCGATCTACGTTCTCTCGTATTGATGGCAGTGCTGTTGGTCGTTGACTTTGTGATTTACTATCCGTTCTGCAAGGCGTATGACCATCAGCTTTGTTTGGAGGAGTCTGCAAAGGAAGCTGCAGGAACCTCGGATGCAGATGCTATTGCCGCACAAGAAAATGCCGCAAAAGCTCTGGAGGCGGTAAAGAGCAAGGCGGAGCAGATCCGCGTGCTTGTGCTTTGCCAGGGTGCCGGCACTTCAACTCTCTTGGCAAATGCTCTTCGCGAAGGTGCCGCTGCTAAGGGTATTGATCTGGTTTCTCAGTCCGGCGCGTACGGAAGCCACTATGAGACAATGGATCAGTACAACGTGATTGTTCTGGCGCCCCAGGCACGCATGTACTATGACGCTATGAAGGCCGATACCGATCGCCTTGGAATTAAACTGCTCACCACAAGGGGCAAGCAGTATATCGACCTTACCAACGATCCCGAAGGTGCAATTGACTGGATCGTTCAGGAGCTGGCCAAATAGCGGATGCACTTCGTCGTTGATCCGTCGGTGCGTAGTACGGCCTCGCAGCTTATTGAGCTGCGGGGCCGTATTTCGTTGAGTATCTAATTGAGACAATGAGCGCAACCGTCGTGAGATCGCATTGGCGCTATCCGAGTCACCGACAAACTGCCTTCCATCTATGTGACCCAAAGGTCATCTCCGCTAGGCCGACGATGCAAATGACTCTGCTTCCTTTGGGTCCGAACGGGACATTGGCTCGCCCTTGCCAAATCCCACGAAGATAGAACTCGATTTGCTCGTGGCGCATGCATCAAAGAGTTTTTGATCAAGGTGCGCCTTCTCAACGCATTGATTCAAAACAAATATTCAGTTTGTGGGCTAGACCAGGCGGGCGTAGTCCTGTGACTGATGAAAGATGTGGGCGATATAGATTGTTTCGTGCTCAAACTTGTATAGACACACGTAGTTGTTGACGGGAAACGATCGGTAATTACGTGCCGCCAGCTCTTGCATGTGCGAGAGGGGACGTAAAAGCGGCTGCTCGCGAAGCAGGTCAAGCTGGTATTCAAACTCAGCGACAAAATTGCCTGCTGCACGCGGATTCTTGAGGATTTGAGCAAGGTATCCGACAATACTCTCGTACTCATATCGCGCACTTTTGAGGATTACGACGTTATAGGTCATATTTGTCTCGTATTGAAGCCGCGAAGGATTCGTAGTCGCTGTAGTCGCCTTGCGATATTTCGTCTTCTGCCAACATCATGCGAGACAGCAGTTTTGCCTTGGCGATTTCTTCTTGCATGAGGCGATACTGGTCGCTGCTGATGCAGTGCATGGCCTCGTAGCCGTTCTTAGTTACGGTGACGTCGCGCTCAGACTCAACAAGCGTGGTGAATGCAGCAGTGTCCTTCATATCTCGGACGGGCACACAAACTGACATAGGTATCTCCTTTGCGTTGGGACACAATTGTACCACGATGTGTCCATGCTGCCGGTGCCGTCGAATCGTCTCAACCTGTAACATCTAGGCGGCCAAAAGCGAGTCAGATGTTACAGATCTAGATATTTCGAACCGGGTGCTCCCGTTCATCTCAATCTGTAACAATTGGGGTCGAAAATCCCTGCTAGATGTTACAGATTGAGACAAACGGCCTGCTCGGGCCGAGCCAAAACAAAAAGGCCGCATGCGAACCCGTTGAGGGATTCGCATGCGGCAGACAGAGGGTGCGCGGCTTGAATTAGGCCATGAGCAGGCCGGTCTCCGCGACGTTCTTGTACCAGTACGCGCTTGCCTTGGGATAGCGCTTCTGGGTCTCAAAGTCGATGTAGAACAGGCCGTAGCGCTTGTTATAGCCGTTGGTCCAGGAGAACTGGTCCTGCAGCGACCACACAAAGTAGCCGTCGACGTTCACACCGCCGTCGATCGCCTTGAGGATCCACGCGAGATGCTGACGCATGTAGTCGATACGAGGGGCGTCGTCGATAAAGCCATCCTCGAAGTCGTCCTTATAGCCCATGCCGTTCTCGGTGATGTAGATCTTCTTGTAGTTGGGGTAATCGTTCTTAATTCGCAGCAGCAGATCGTACAGGCCCTCGGGATAGATAATCCAGTCCCAATCGGTGGTGGGTACGCCTTCGCGCACGCATGACTCGCCCACGCCCTTGAGGAACCAGCGCGAGGAACCCTTGTCGCCGGTGCCATTGTGGTTGATGTCGTTTTCGCCCTCGGCGGCACGCAGGAACTGGCACTTGTAGGTGTTGACGCCCAGGCAATCGTTGTAGGGGAGCGCGGCGGTCAGCGCGGCGATGTCCTCGTCGCGGATGTCGAGCTCGCCGCCGGCGATATGGGCCAGCTTGGTCGCAGCCTCCAAGGTATCAGCTGCATAGTGGCCGCGGAAGGTGGCGTCGAGTACCCAGCGGTTGTTGATGACATCGGCCATGCGGGCGGCCTCGCAGTCGGCAGCGCTGTTGGGATCGAGGGGATACTTGGGCTCCAGGTTCTGGACAATGCCGATCTCGCCCTCAAAGCCGCCCTCATGGAAGGCGACGACGGCCTTGGCGTGGGCCACCATCATGTTGTGCATGAGCTGGAAGGCCTTGTCCAGGCGGTATTTCTCGCCGTGCGGCCAGTTGCCGACGATAAAGCTGCCCTCGGCGGTTGCGGGAATCTCGTTAAACGTGAACCAGTGCTTGATCTCGGCGAACTCGGCAAAGCAGAACTTGGCGTACTCGACAAAGGCGTCGATCGTCGTGCGCGTCAGGAAGCCCTCGCCGCCGTTCTGGTAAAAGGCCTCGGGCGTATCGAAGTGATCGAGCGTGACATAGGGGATAACGCCAGCTTTGTTGCAGGTGGCGAAAAGCTCGTGATAGAAAGCGACGCCCTCGGGGTTAATCTCGCCGGTGCCACTGGGGAAGATACGGCTCCAAGCGATGGAGACGCGAATACCGTTGATGCCGAAGCGCTGGCACAAGTCGATATCGACCGGATACTTGTTGTAGAAATCGCTTGCGGGGTCGGGGGAGAAGCGACCCTGGGCAGCCAGGAAATCGTCCCAGGGCACTTTGCCCTTGCCGTGCGTGCGGGTCTCGCCCTCAACCTGGTAAGCAGCGGTGGCGCCGCCAAACACAAAGCCGTCGGGGAACTGCATGGGGTTGGTCATGAGTCATCCTTTCTGTGGGATTCGAATAGGGAGAGGTGCCCGAACTGGGGATCCGGGCACCAACAGAGGGAGGAACCTAGTCGAGGTTCTCGCGGAGCCACTTGATGGCGCCAGCGGGGTCGCGGGTAAGGTCGATATATTCCTTACCGCGCGGGGCGAGCAGCTTGATGCCCAGACGATCGGTGTCGGCCTTCATGTCGTTGTAGTAGCTACGAACCTGCGGGGCAAGCACGATAACGTCGTACTGATCCATGATGGCAGTGTGCTGGCCATAAGCTCCGGCAGAGGAAGCGATGTTCTCTCCGGTCTGCGCGGCACCTTCCTTGATGGCGTTGGCAAGCATGGCAGAGGTGCCGGCGCCGGCGCACAGGACGAGGACCTTCAGGCCATTGACATCCTTCTTGGCGGATGCATCGGCAGCGGGCTCGGGCTCGGGCTGATTGGCGACAGGCTTGCTGTCAGCGGCGGCAACAGTCGTCTCGACGGAAGCGGTAGCCTGCTCGACAGCGGGCGCAGAGGCGTTGACGGCGATGGCGGCGGCATCGTTGGACTCAAGACCCAGCTCGGCGGCGCGCTCGGCCTCCTGGTCGCAGAGCAGCTTATCGTATGCCTTCAAGAACGGCAGGTAGATGATGACGTCCAGCAAGATGATAATCGCGACAAATACCAGGGCGATAAGCTGGAAGTTCGTGGTGATGAAGATGCCGATGGGGGCAGGGGTAGCCCAAGGCACCACGAAGGAGAAGCCGTTCATGCCCACGTTATCGATAAAGAACTTGGCAACACTCACGTTGACGCAGCCGGCGGCAACAAAGGGGATGAGCATGTAGGGGTTAAGGATCATCGGCGCGCCAAAGAGCAGCGGTTCGTTGACGGCGAAGGCAACAGGAACAATCGAGGCCTTACCGACGGCTTTGAGCTGCTTGGACTTCATAAAGAGAATCAGTAGAAGCGGCACGATGAACGTGGCGCCGGTGCCGCCGAATTCACCCACGAGCGACATGTTAAAGGTGAGGGAGTGGGCGGGGTGGCCGCCTGCCAGCAGAACCTGCAGGTTCTCGGCCTGGTTGGCAAGACGGATGGGGTCGATGCCCGGCTGGACAATCGAGGGGCCGTGGACGCCGATGAACCAGAAGAACGCGGTGGCTGCCTGGATAAGGATAAGGCCAGGATAGGTTTCTGCAGCGGTAAAGAGCGGGGAGAGCAGTTTGATAAGCAGCTCGGAGAACGGAACGCCCATGAGGTTGCGCACGACGACATCGATGATGCCGCAGATGATGACGGCGCCGCCAAAGGGGATGATGTCGCGGAAGTTCTGAGCGATGGCGCCCGGGACCTCCTTGGGCAGCTTAATGGTCAGATCGCGCGAGACGCAGAACTTATAGACCCACACGGTAATGAACGCGGCGATATAGGCCGAGAACAGACCGCGCGTACCCATGCTGGTGCAATCGAAGACCGAAAGTTCGGAGCCGTTGAACTTGGTGGTGAACTGCGTGACTGCGAGCAGCAGCATGCTGCACTGGGCGGCCACCATGGTGGAACCGTCGTTGAGCACTTTGCCGGCGGGCATGCGACGGTTCATGGATGCCGTGAAGTTCTTGGCGGTGGTGCCGGCAACCATGATGCCCATGACGCCCATGGTGAAGTTGTACAGCTTATTGCACCAGTCGATGAGCGGCTGGGGCAGCGTGATGCCAACTACGCCAGGAAGGGTGGCGATCAACAGAAAGATCGAAGAGGTGAGGACGATGGGCATGCACCCAAGGAATCCGTCCTTAATGGCCTGGAGGTAGATGTTCCTCGAGATCTTCTCAAAGAACGGTTGATGCTTTTCGAGCATCTTTACGATGGCGTCCATAGAGCTCCTTTGCTGCTCGATGCGCAATGCATGTGGATGGAACTGGTCGTCGATGGATGGTCAGGACTGCCCGGAAACCTTCCTGCTTGAGGAAGGCATTGCGAAATGACAACGTTGTCATTTCGTTAATGACAACGTAAGACATTTTTGGAAGAGCAACAAGGATTTACGGGTGAACGGTCGATATTGTCCGATAAACGGCTGATTTGTCAGTCGGGCAGGTAGTGTATGCTAGAACACAAAAACAAGCGATTCAAAACCGACTGGAGAAGTAGTGGCAACGATGGACAAGAAAAATGTCTCAATGAACGATGTGGCAGTTGCCGCGGGCGTTTCTCTCAAGACGGTGTCGCGCGTGATCAACGAGCCCGATAGCGTGCGCGAGTCGACACGCGATAAGGTCCATTCCGCAATGGAGACGCTCGGGTTTCGAACCAACTTTGCCGCGCGTTCGCTCAAGTTGGGCCGTTACGGGTGCATCGGCGTGGTGCTGTTCCACTTGTCGGGCGGCGCCGTGGACATGATTGACGGTATCGCCGATGCCGCCGAAGAACGCGGCTTTGCTCTCACGATGATCAAAAAGCGGGTGGGGGAGAAGATGACCCTTGCCGATGCGGCGCGCAGGATGTCGCAGCTGCCTGTTGATGGCATGATCTTCAACCTGCGTCAGATGGTCGATGACTTTGATACCTTTGAGGCGCCGAAAGACCTCAAGACGGTGATTATTACGCCGATGGAGCATCCTACCTGCTCCACCGTCAGTGACGACCAAGAGGGCGGCGCGCGCATGGCGTGCGAGTACTTCTTGAATCACGGGCACAAGAACGTGTACTTCGTCTCTGGTAAGAAAGAGTCGCTGTCGAGTCAGTGCCGTATGAAAGGTTGGCGTGCGGCACTCGAGGCACGTGGCATTGAGCCACCCGAGCCTCTGCAAGGCGATTGGAATGCGGATAGTGGCTATGCCGCGGGCCTTGTGCTTGCCGATAAACCCGATTGCACGGCGGTTCTCGCTGCTAACGACTGCATGGCGAACGGCGTGATGATGGCCTTGCGCGACAAGGGGCTGAACGTGCCCGACGATGTGTCCGTGATTGGCTTTGATGACGAGCTCTACAAGACGATTCCCAACTCGATTCTGACGTCGGTGAAGTTTCGCCATCGCGAGCTGGGCATCCGTGCGCTTAACGAGGTCGTCGCAGGCCTGGAAGCCCCGAGCTCCAGAAGCCGCACGCTCGTCTCGGGTGTGCTGGTCGAGCGTTCCAGCGTAAAGGACCTGCGGGCGTAGACGTGCTCGGCTCGTTCATCTTAATCTGTAACAGCTAGGACCCAAAAACTCGGCTAGGTGTTACAGATTGAGACAAACGGCTCCTGACCAGCCCAAAAACAAAAAGACCGGGGGCGGCGCGCCGTGTGACGTGCCGCCCCCGGCTGAGAAATGGGGACAGGTTATGTGGGCAGGCAACCCCGCTAGTCTTTAGTCCAGACGACGGGTCTGCGCCACGTGCTTGTACCAGTAGGCGCTTGCCTTGGGCGTGCGCTTCTGGGTTTCAAAGTCAACGTAGAAGAAGCCGTAACGCTTGTTGTAGCCATTGGTCCAGGAGAACTGATCCTGCAGGCTCCACAGGAAGTAGCCGCCCACGTTGACGCCCACCTCCATGGCCTTGAGCAACCAGCGCAGGTGCTGCTCGATGTAGTCGATGCGCGGCTGGTCGTCCACAAAACCGTCCTTGTAGGGGTCCTTGTAGCCC
Source organism: uncultured Collinsella sp. (assembly GCA_900552425.1). Lineage (GTDB taxonomy): Bacteria > Actinomycetota > Coriobacteriia > Coriobacteriales > Coriobacteriaceae > Collinsella. Next base: position 11,102 of record URZR01000021.1, read on the forward strand.
ATGCCGTTCTCGGTGATGAAGATCTGCTTGTAGTTGGGGTAGCGCTGCTTAATGTAGACGAGCAGATCGAACAGACCCTCGGGATAGATGATCCAGTCCCAGTCGGTGGTGGGGATGCCGGGCTTGTTCACATGCTCGCCAATACCCTTAACGCGCCAGCGGCCGGTGCCCTTCTCGCCCGTACCGTTGTGGTGCAGGTCGTTCTCGCCATCGTAAGCCTTGAGGAAGCGGCACTGGTAGTTGTTAACGCCCAAGTAGTCGTTGTAGAGCGCTGCCTCGCGCATAATCTCGAGGTCATCATCCAGAATCTCGATGGTGCCGCCCGAGATGGCGGCCAGGCGGTTGGCGCACTCGAGGGTGTCGGGGGCATAGTCGCCGCGGAAGGTGGCGTCGAGCAGGAACTGGTTTTGCAGCACGTGCTCGTTGTTGGCGGCCTTGATGTCGGCGGGGTCGTTCTCGTTGAGGGGGTACTTAAACTCTAGCGACTGGATGACGCCAATCTTGCCCTTAAAGCCGCCGTTGTGGAAGGCCAGCACGGCCTTGGCGTGGGCGAGCATCATGTTGTGCTCGCACTGGAAGGCCTCGGCAAGATGCGCCTTGACGCCACCGGGGAAGGTACCCTCGATGTAGGTGTTGGAGGCGTCGGCCCAGATCTCGTTAAAGGTGAACCAGTAGGTCACCTGGTCGGCGTACTCCTTAAAGCAGAAGGTGGCAAAGTCCACAAAGGCATCGATGGTCTCGCGGTTGAGGAAATCGCCCTTTTCAAAGAGAGGAAGCGGCGTATCAAAGTGATGCAGCGTGACAAACGGCTCAACGTGGTGCTTGTGGCACTCGGCGAAAAGGTCGTGGTAGAACTGGACACCCTCGGGGTTGATTTCGCCGGTTCCGTTGGGGAAGATGCGGCTCCAGGCAATGGAGAGGCGAATGCCGTTGATGCCAAACTCCTCGCACAGCTCCAGGTCGACGGGGTACTGGTTGTAGAAGTCGGAAGCGGGATCGGGGGAAAAGCGCCCCTGGGCTTCCAGGAAGTCGTCCCAGGCAACCTTGCCCTTACCGTGAGTGCGGGTCTCGCCCTCTACCTGGTAGGCAGCAGTGGCGCCGCCAAAGACAAAGTCCTCGGGAAACTGCGCAGGCGGGTTGGTGACGCTGGCGGGGTTAACGGACATGATGATCCAATCGTCTAAATCGAAGGGCCGGCCGGCTGTTGATGGTCGGCCGGCCCTGGGCGTTACTTACTTCGAGAGTTGCTCGCTTACGAAGGCGAGAGACTTGTCGCCGTTCTGGGAGAGCTCGATGTACTGCTTACCGCGGCAGGCGACGCACTTGTTGCCCACGCGCTCGCAGTCCTTCTGCAGGTCGGCCAGGTAGCTGGCTGTCTGCGGGGCCAGGACGACCAGGTCAAAGTCGGGGAGCATGTCGACGTGGTTGCCATATGCCTCGGCAGCGGTCTCCAGATTGATGCCGCGCTCCTTGGCGGCCTTGGCCAGCGCGTTGGCGAGCAGGCCCGAGGTTCCGCCACCCTGACAGAGCACGAGCACGCGCTTGCCGTTGAGGTCGCTGGCGGTCGTTGCCTCGGCAGCGGGTGCTGCAGAAGCGGCAGGGGCGTCGGCCTTCACGGCCTCGGCTGCGGCACCGGCGGCAACGCTCTTGGCATCGGCCTTGCCCTGGAAGGCGTCGTTCAGCTTGGCGGCCTTCTCGGCGTTCTTGGCGGCGAGCTCCTCCTGGGAGATCTCGGCCTCCTCGGCGCACTTCTGGGCGTCATAGGCACGGAAGAACGGATAGTACAGGACAAAGTCGACGACCAGGATGAGGGCGAGCATCACAAAGGCGAGCGGCTGGAAGCCCAGGCCCATGATGGTGCCGATGGGGCCGGGGACAGTCCAAGGCAGGGTGTACATAAAGCCGTTCATGCCCAAGAAGTCGATAAAGATCTTGAGGATCCAGATGTTGGCGATCGGGGCAAAGACAAACGGGACAAAGAAGACGGGGTTGAGCACGATGGGCGCGGCGAACAGCAGCGGCTCGTTGACAGCAAAGCAGACCGGGACGATGGCGGCCTTACCGACGGCGCGCATCTCCTGAGACTTGGCCAGGAAGCAGAACATAAAGACCAGGACGAGCGTGGCACCGGTGCCGCCCATGCAGACGACGAAGTACTGGGCACCCTGGGTCAGGACAGCGGAAGCGTGCTGGCCGGCCTGGAACGCAGCCAGGTTGTCGGTCATGTTGGCAACGAGAGCGGCGGCGATGGCGGGCTCGACGATCGAAGGGCCGTGGACGCCCACGAACCAGAAGAGGCTCATGGCGCCGTAGATCACAGCGAGGCCGATGTAGCCGTCGGCAGCGGTGAACAGGGGCTGGAACACCTGGATGACGCCCTGGGCAAAGCAGAAGCCAAAGGCAGCGCGGAAGACGATGTCAAAGACCCAAAAGACGGTGATGCAGACGGAGAAGGGGATGATGTCCTTAAAGGTCTGCGAGATGTTGGGCGGAACCTGCTCGGGCATCTTGACGGTGATGTTGCGCTTAATGAAGAACTTGTAGATGATGCCGGTCACAAACGCAGCGATAAAGGCGGTCAGCAGGCCTTTGGAACCAAGGTAGGTGGTGTTGAAGCCGCTGGCAGCGTCCGTGGCGATCGTGTCGCTCGAAAGGAGCAAGAAGCCGATGATGGCTGCGCACATGCACGAGATGAAGTTGATCTGGTTGTTCTTGGGTAGATCGCGGTTCTGGGCGTCGGCGAAGTGCTTGGCCGTGGTGGCGGCGCAGGCGATGGCCAGGATGCCCATGGAGTAGTTGTAGCACTTCCACAGGGCGTTGTTGATGTCATCGGGCCAGTAGAAACCCCAGATGTTGGGGACCGAGGCTACCAGGCAGAAGATGGACGAGAAGATGATGATGGGGATGACGGAGATAAAGCCGTCGCGGATCGCCTTGAGGTACTTGTTGCGGGCGATCGCGTTGAAAAAGGGCTGGCCCTTTTCGATGATGGCGATGAGTTGCTCCATGCAATGCTCCTAAGAGTCGGTGGGTTAGCAACGATGGTAGCTTTTGGCGTTCGGTTGCCAAAATGTTGACGTTGCCATTATGCGACACAAAAAAAGACGCGAACCGGTGGTTCCTGTGCCTGCGAACCGTCGATTCCTTATGCGTAAACGATTGAGCCGCCCGGTGGCTCTGTGTTTGCACAATGGCAACGTTAACATTTGGGCGACAAAAGCCGTTCGTGGAAGCGGGATTGTCGGTGAACGGTAGGTTTTGGGTGGTGAGCGTATGGCGGAGGAGGCGTTAGATATACTTGAAAGTGTTCAAAATAACTGCGTAGGATGCCATCAATGGCATCGTTGACATAGAAAGATCGACCTATGGCCGCTGTTAAAAAATCGGTTTCCGTTAAGGACGTAGCGCGTCTCGCGGGCGTCTCGGAGCAGACGGTCTCGCGCACCGTGCACGATTCGCCCAGCGTGCGCCCCGAGACCAAGGAGCGCGTGCGTGCCGCCATGCGCGAGCTGGGGTATCGTCCAAACTTTGCCGGCCGTTCGCTGCGTCGCGGCAAGTTCAAGACCGTCGGCGTCGCCATGTTCAACATTACCGGTACCGGCAACCTCGACCGTATGGAGGGCTTTGCCGCCGCGGCCGACAAACACAGCTATGCCATTACCCTCACTAAAGTAGATGGACACCCCTATACCCTCGAGAGCGCATCGTCGCGCATGAGCGCACTGCCAGTGGACGGCATGGTCGTGATCATGAACCGCATGCCGGCGGACTTTGGCACCTTTGAGCCGCTGCCCGGTATGCAGACGGTGCTCGTTACCATGCTGGAGCACCCGCTGTGCTCGACGGTTGATAACGATCAGTTCGATTGCTCGCGCCAGGTTGTCGAGTACTTGCTGGGGCAGGGGCACAAGACCGTGCACTTTATCTCGTGCCCCGAGCGCTCGCTTTCGGGCATGCAACGCGAGGAGGGCTGGCGCGAGACATTGCGCGTGCATGGTATTGAGCCGCCGCGGCTCGTCCGTGGCGATTGGACAGCGCAGAGCGGGTATGCTGCCGGTCAGGCTCTGGCGGACGATCCGACCTGTACGGCCATTTATGCTTCTAACGACGCCATGGCCTACGGCTGCATTCGCGGGCTCGAGTCGCGCGGAAAGCGCGTGCCCCAGGATGTGAGCGTGGTGGGTGTTGATGACAGCCTGGGCGATATCGTGCCCGACCGTCGCCTGACGACGGTACGCTTTGACAACAAGCGCGTCGGCATGTGGGCGGTCGACAAGATTGCCGGCGCCGAGGGAGGTGCGTCTGGCGTGGAGCACATGCTGATCCCCGGTGTGCTCGTAGAGGGCGATACGGTGCGCGATTTGCGTTAGGGTGCGGTCCTGTTTGGGTTGCCGCTAACTGTGTTCGATACTGTTCAGATTGGTTTAAAAACCGTTCACGGACGAAAATTGACCGTTCATAGCTCGAAATTACGTTTTGCGATGTTCTTTTTTGTTTGAATGCTAATGTTTCTGCCATACAGAACGCAGCGCGTATGCCCGGACGCGATGCTCTCCATTGGTTCATATGTGAAAGGAACGCAATATGGCAACCAAAGAAGAAATCTCGATGGTTGGATTCGAGATTGTCGCATACGCAGGTGACGCCCAGACCGATCTGCTTGCAGCGCTCGATGCTGCTCGCGAGGGTGATTTTGAGAAGGCCGAACAGCTGCACAAGGATGCCAGCGATGCACTTATCGGTGCCCACGACACGCAGACCAAGCTGCTTTCGCAGGAGGCCGGCGGCGGCGAGATGGAGATGACCTTCATCATGGCCCACGCTCAGGACACTCTCATGACCACTATGATCCTGGAGAAGCAGGCCCGCTTTACCATCGATGCCTACAAGCGCATCGCTGAGCTCGAGGCCAAGCTCGCCTAACGAGCTCGCACAACCTCGTCCCCTTCCAAAAACCCTGCCGCTATCCGCGGCAGGGTTTTTCTGTATCCCACCTATCTAGGTTGCGGCGAAATAGGGGCCGACAGCCCCAAATGACCCACTTTTCCCGTCCCCGGAGGATCGGTTGGCAGCGCTCGCCACGAAACTGGCTCATCTACTACGTTTAACCCGATACCCTCGAACACACCCGCGTTTCATGAAAAATCGCAGGACTTCTACCTGCGGTTTTGTTTTCACATTTTTTGCCGTGGTTGGGGATTGGCGCCCAAAAGTAGTAAATGGGCCCATTTCGTGGCAGGCGGGTCATTTTCGGGCTGGACGGGTCGCGTGGCGGCCCGCACACGCGTTCACGCGCGGGGCC
>URZR01000022.1 GCA_900552425.1 uncultured Collinsella sp.
GCGCTTAGACAGCGCCTCGTCCTCCCCTTCCGGAGGCATCTCAACCGCCACGTCATAGGTGCGATGCGTCGTCGTCCCCCGCGACCAAGCGGGCTCAAAGGAGATGGTCTGGCCGCGCAGCAGGTCCAGCACATATACGATGCTATGCTCGGACAGCGGCAACTGACGCTCGGCGACAAAACCGCTGCGGGCAAAGTCGTACGACGCCGAACGCGAGCTTGTGATGTCATCGAGATAGGCAACTGTCGTCACAACAAGGTTGAGCAGCTTTGTCGACACGTCTTCGAAGGCTTCGGGCGTATGGACAAACGTGAGCTTCTTGCCGTACGAGAAGGTGCCGCCTCGGACATAGGCGTCGGCCATGCCGTCGATATCCTTGACCACGTAGGACACCGAACCGCAGCGAATGCGGAACTCGAGCGCCCAGCTAAAGCGGTCGGCGAACAGCGGATTGTAGTACGGCACCAACGAGGGCTCCAACGCCGCTTTGGGGGCGTCGGGATCAACGGCACCGGCAAGCTTGCGGCGCATGCTCGCCAGCTCATCCATGCGCGCGTCCGAAAGATCGGAAAGCGCCGCCACAAGGCTCGGGCTCGTGGGGACGGGCGCCGGGAAGGGAAAGTTGGGGTTGACGGCCGGCGCGGCGGACGCGGCGCGCGCGGGCTGTTTCGGCTGCGCCGTAAACGTGCGAACCGGCGTGCGCAGCCCCTCAACAGGCTCAATGCCGCTGGTGTCCAGGTACGCCAGCGCTGTGGCGATGGCGTGCTTGCACATACCGGGATAGCGGTATGCGGCGGGGCAGTCGCAGTCGTAGTCGATAACCTCGTGCACGTCCATATCGAGCGCCACGTGCGTCTTGTACAGGTCGCCGCGCGAGCCGCGCACCGAGCCCTCAACCGTCACGTTTTTGGAGAAGCGCGAGCCGCCGTCCTCGATCGACAGCACGGCGCCGTTGAGCATGAGCGAACGCCCCTTCATAAAGGTGCCGCTCAACGCCGCCTCTTTGCGAAGCGCCTGCACAAACGTCCCCTGCGCCATCACTTCCTCCAATCTCACCCGGGGTAGCTTAGATCACCGTCACGCGGCCCTGGTTACCCACAATGGCCTTGGCCTCGGCCAGCAGCGGAATCGAACGCGCGTTGACCTTGGCAGGTACCTCGGCACGCAGCACGCGCCCGTCCACCTGCTCGATAAAGATCTCCACGCGGTCGCCGCCCGGGTTAGCGGTGAGCACCGTGGCCAGGCGCGCCATATTGCCCTGGCTAAAGCGGCTGTTGGGCACCATGACCTCAAACACCTTGGGCTTGTTGTTCTCCTCGTTGAGCTCGAGCGGCACGATCTCCTGCGCGATGATCTGGTCGCCGCGGTCCGAGCGCTCGAGCTTGCCCTTAATGCGCACAAAGGCATCGGACAGCTGCGCGCCGGTCTCGGGATCGACCTCGCCGTACAGGTACCCCTCGGCCTCCTTGTAGGTCTTGGGGAACACGACGACGGTGGCCTCGCCTTCCATGTCCTCGAGCTGCACGATGCCCATGGGGTCACCGTTTTTGGTCACGCGCTTGGACACGCTCGAGACCATGCCGGCCCACCACAGCGCCTTGCCCTCGGGAATTTCCTGGTTGATGGTGCCGCCCGTAGGATTCTGAACTTCGTAGCCGGTGTCGATCTGCGAGAACGAGAAGTCACGCGCCTTGGCTAGTGCATACTCAAACGGGCGCAGCGGGTGGTCCGAGACATAGATGCCCAGAACCTCCTTCTCCTGACTCAACTTGAGGTGGCGGTCCCATTCCTGGCCATCCGGATCGGGCACGCTCACCTCAAAGCCCGAGCCCTCAACGTCGCCAAACATATCGAAGAACGACGTCTGGCCGCTCGCGCGATCCTTCTGGCGCTTTACCGCGGCATCGATGATGTTCTCGGGGTTGTTCTTGTCCACAAAGTGCATCATCTGGCGACGCGGATACCCCGTGGAGTCGAAGGCGCCTGCCTTGATGAGCGATTCGATCACGCGGCGGTTGGCCTGGCTCGAGTCCACGCGCTCGACAAAATCGTGCAGCGTCTTAAACGGACCGCCCGCCTGCGCCACGCCGGTGCCCACGCCGCGGATGCCGGCCAGACCAAAGCGCACGCCCTCCTTGGTAGCCGTGAACTCGGTACCGGACTCATTGACATCTGGCGAAAGCACGGGGATGCCGTCGTGACGGCACGCCGAGACGTAATGAACGATCTTGTCGGTCTTGCCCGTGTAGGACGTCAGAACGGCCGCCATGTACTCGTGCGGATAGTGCGCCTTGAGCCACGCCGTCTGCATAACCAGGATGGCGTAGCCGGCGGAGTGCGACTTGTTAAAGGCGTAAGATGCGAACTCGAGAACATCGTCCCAAATCTTCTGGGCGACCTCGCGCGTGTAGTTGTTCTTGATAGCGCCGTTCATCCAGTGGTCGTAGGTGGTCTCGTCCGAGCCATCCTCCCAGTGCAGCACCGTCGACGTGAGCAGCTTGATCTTTTTCTTAGCCACGGGTTTACGGATACGCGAGTCCGATTCGCCCTTGGAGAAGCCGCACATCTCGACGGAGATGAGCATAACCTGCTCCTGGTAGACCATGGTGCCGTAGGTTTCGCCCAGGATGTCGTCCAGGCGGTCGTCGTAGGAGACCGCCGGCTCCTTGCCGTTCATACGGTTGATGTAGCTGGTAACCATGCCTGCGCCCAGCGGGCCCGGTCGGTACAGGGCGATAAGAGCGACCACGTGCTTGTACTCGGTGGGCTTCATGTTCTTGATCGTGGCCGTCATGCCGGCGGACTCGACCTGAAAGACGCCGGCGGTGTGGCCGGAACCCATGAGCTTAAAGATCTCGGGGTCGTCAAAGGGAATCTCTTCCTCTTTGATGTCGATGCCGAAGTTCTTCTTGATGTTTGCCTTTGCCTTGGAGATAACAGTCAGCGTGCGCAGGCCCAAGAAGTCCATCTTGAGCAGGCCCATGTCGGCAACGGTATGGCCCTCGTACTGGGTAATCTCGACGCCGCCCTTGGTGTCGAGCTTGGTGGGCACGTGCTCGTTGACGGGGTCGCGGCAGATCAGAACGGCGCACGCGTGCACGCCCTCGCCACGGGTGAGGCCCTCGATTGAGAGCGCCGTGTCGATGATGCGGCGGGCGTCGTCGTCCTTTTTATATGCCTCGGCAAAATCGGGGTTAAACAGGTCCTCTTTGCCGGGTTGCTTTTCGAGCACCTGCTTGAGCTTGACCTTGGGGTCGCTCGAGACCATCTTGGACAGACGCTGGCCCATGTAGACCGGGTAGTCCAGGACGCGAGCGGCGTCGTTGATGGCCTGCTTGGCCTTAATGGTCGAGTAGGTGATGACGTGGGTGACCTTCTCGGGGCCGTAGAGCTGGCGAACGTGCTCCACGACCTCGAGGCGCCGCTCATCGTCGAAGTCCATATCGATATCGGGCATCTCGGTACGCTGCGGGGACAGGAACCTCTCGAACATCAGGCCGTTCTCGAGCGGATCGAACGCGGTGATGTTCATGGCGTAGGCGACGATAGCGCCGGCAGCCGAGCCACGGCCGGGGCCGACGCCAATGCCGTTGTCCTTGGCCCATTGCACGTACTCGGCAACAATCAAAAAGTAGGCGGCAAAGCCCTTGTCGCAGATGACTTTGTATTCGTACTCAAAGCGCTCTTTGATGTTGACGCCACCGATCTCGCGCGTGGCCCAGTCGTCACCGTAGTGCTGGCGCAGGCCCTTCTCGCACTCGCGGCGGAACTGACTCTCGTGCGTCTCGCCGGGATCGAGCAACGGGAAGCGCGGCAGGATGATGGAGTCCCAGTCCAGCTCCACGTAGCACTTGTCGGCGATCTCGAGCGTGTTGTCGCAGGCCTCGGGGCAATACGGAAACATCGCCCGCATTTCCTCCTCGGTCTTCATGTAAAACTCCGAGCCGGTCATGCGCATGCGGTTGGGATCGTCGACCTTGGCGTTCATGCCAATGCACATGATGACGTCCTGCACGGGAGCGTCCTCGCGGCGCAGGTAGTGGAAGTCGTTGGTGGCGATGACCTTGACGCCTACCTGCTTGGCGATGTCGATGAGCGTGCGGTCCATCTGCTCATCGGTCAGGCCGTTGTCGGTGGTGATGCCGTGTTCCTGGATCTCGATATAAAAGTCGCCAGGTTCGAAGGTATCACGGAAGGTCTCGGCCCACTTGATGGCGCCCTCCATGTCACCGCGGTCGATGTATTTGGGAATGATGCCCGCGATGCAGGCGCTCGTGCAGATCATGCCCTTGGCGTGGCGGCGCAGATTGTCGAGCGTCACGCGCGGCTTGTAGTAAAAGCCCTGCACGGCTGCCTCGGAGACCGTCTGCATCAGGTTGACGTAGCCCTCCTGGTCCTTAGCCAAAAGGATCATATGGTAAAGCTCGGGCTTATGGTCGCGGGCGAGCGTCTCGTCCGGCGTAAAGTAGACCTCGCAGCCAAAGATGGGTTTGATGACCAGAGGCGGCTTGAGCTCGTCGATGTTGCCCTTCTCGTCCCACATGGCCATGTCCTTCACATACTGGGCATGCTCGCGCGGGTTTGCCTCGGGATCGGGCTCCACCAGCTCGTCGCGGCGATCCTTTTCCAAAAAGGCCTTGTCGTGACTCCAGGTTTTGTACTCAGGCGTGTTGTGGTTGACGGCGTCACAGGCCAGCGCTAGGTCGGGCACGCCATACATATAGCCGTGGTCGGTAATGGCCACGGCGGGCATGCCAAGCTCAACGGCACGGTTGACCATATCCTGGATACGGGTTGCGCCGTCGAGCATGGAGAAAACAGTGTGATTGTGCAGATGGACGAATGCCATGTGATGAGCTCCGATGCGGGTTCGTGTTCTGACTGAACGATTTTACCCCACGGCGCGGACAGCACCCGAACCTAGCCAAACCCACACGGTAGTCTTTTTGGGACCTTCAAAAAGGGGAATGAGGGCATCCAGATATATCGAGTATTACTGAAACCCCGGCGATACGCTGAATGATTTGTGACGAATAGTCATGTCCATCAAGAAGGCTCGACGCTTCGGGCAGCTCGTCAATCGATATATCAATTCTTGGAGACATGTATTCCTACCATTTTTAAAGAAACAACGGCGGTAATTGCTATCGCGATTGCGCCAATAACACCGAGCGCTATCTGAATGGGATATAACCCCAACACATATCCAAATATGGAGAAAAACATTGCAGAAAAGAGGGCCCTTACCAGAGACGCGACGGAAAGGATCGTCGCGCGGAGATCGTCCGCTATCGCGTCTTGGATTAAGTTTTCCGAAGTGATGTACACCACTTCCGGGAGAAAACAAAGCACCATGCTAAGGCCAAACAAACACAGCGGATTTGAAGCGAACCACGGAAGAATCATGAAAAGACCGGCCTCGATTAACATCGAGCCGAGCATGGTATTTCTTTTCCCGAAACGCGATGAGAAGAAATCTGCTGCAATGTAGGCCGTCGCATTTACTGCATAGGATGCACCGAAAAAGATTCCTATTATGGAGACGGGAGCATCAAATGCGTCGAATACCAACTGATTCAAGTTGTAATAACTCCCATAGAATCCATCGAGCATGCTTGTGCCGATTAGAAGAAGCAATACCGCAAAAGCGGATTCTCCAATGCACCAGGTTTCGCGTCTGAAGATCTTGGCTACGTCAAACCTTTCCTCCCCAGAGTTTTTGGAATGGGTCGTTTCCATCCTCTCAATGGGATACAGAAGGAAAAGCTGCAGGAGATAGAAAACGGAAACGCATACGTAGAGGGCGCTCCAAGATACTTGGGCAATGAATGATCCAAGTACGATTGCCACTCCCGTCGCGATTGATTGCGCGGCAAGCAGCCGAGCGTTGATGGTGAGGAAGCGCTCTCCTTGACCGGCATTTCGGGCAATTTCATATAAAAGTGCTTGTTCGGATCCCGATTGAAGGGAGTAGGCGAGTGCCTCAACAAGGGAAAGCGCGACGAGAAAGGGGCCTGAGAGTAACAGCATGCCAGCCGTATGGAAGAAAAGCAGCAGCACGCCCACTTGAATCGAAAACTTCTTTCCAAAGAAATCGCCTATCAGCCCTGTTGGCAGCTCGAGGACGACCGTTGCAATGTTAAACAGGGCTTGATAAAGCGCGATTTCCGTGACAGACATTCCTTTCTCCGCAAGGAAAAGTAGAAACACTCCCCGATTTAAAACAAATCCCGCGAGAACGAAAAAGGCGGAATAGATGTGCAGCTGCGTAGCGGCATTCTTATTCATTTGGCACTTCCAACAACATTTTTTGTCGGGCTGTTCGCTACTGACTCGAAACCCGAAGCGTTCACGGTTTCCGATGAAGAGTCACCTTACCTTTTGCGGTATGGACGCTTCTCGTACTTATAGCCGTTGAGCTTATTGCGGCTAGGACGTTTGCCCGTGGCGTTCTCGATATCCTGCATGATGGACCCCGCCAGAGCGTCAAAAAGCTCCTCCGGCGTCACCTTAAGCGTTTTGGTGAGCTGCATGATGGCTCCTTATTCGCTTGAACCGTTCGAGCCATTGTACCGCCCCAGGCTCTCCCATGCGTTGCGGTGCCATCTGGACGATTGAGGGCCTTACGGCCGAAAACCAACCAAATAGCACCATAAAGCCTGAGGTGGCTAAAGGTTGTAGGTGACTACTTGAGGTTCGGCGGGTTTGACGAAGATGGTTGGATCCGGCTGCTCCGCGCGGACGAACTTGACGGTCACGGCCTCAAAGCCCGCCTTGTGCAGAACATCAGCGTAGACGCGCGCCTGCAGGGCGTGCTTCTCCTGCAGCTGATCCGGCGTCTCGTCCGGTGTGCCGCCCGTCTTGTAGTCGATGACCAGCGCGCGCGACGGATCGGCCGGGTCGGTTGCCAAAGCGTCGATGGCGCCCTCGGCATATGCACCGTAGCGGGCAATGTCCTTGTCCTCACAGCCCAGCGAAAAGAACGGCACCTCGGCGCGAACGCACGGCCACGCGAGCAGGTCGGCACGAACAGCCGACTTGAGCCAGCGGTCCAGGGCAACGTCGAAGCGTTCGCGCTGCTCCGGCGTCAGGCGCCACAAGCGTGCCAGCGCATCGGCGCGCGCAGCGGGCAACACGTCGGCACCCATCTCGATCAGCCACTGGCAGGCAGCATGGAACGCCGAGCCCAGCGCCATGGGGTTGCCGGCGGGCTCAACGGCGGCCACGTCTGCATCCGTCATCTCAGAACCATCCGACTCCGCATCATCGCCGGCCTCGTCCATGGGCACGTGTGCCTCGGCGGCACGGTCCTCGGACTCGGCATGCAGCGCCGCGGCAATTGACGAGTAGCTGTACGAATCGCGCGCCGGATACGGGCAGGTGCCCATGCGCACGCCCACCGCCTGGGGATACACGAGCTCAAACGCATCGGGCTCGGCGTCGGCAGGACCGGGCACAGTTGAGTGCGCAGCATTATCGGCGGCATCGGCATCGCCGCGGACAAGCCTGCCCTCGGCATCCAGTGAAGCGTTGGCCTCAAACGCCTGCTCGCCAAAGGAAAAGTCCGCGAGCGAAATGAGCTCGTAGTCGCCCGGCTGGGAGTTGTCGAACACCAGGCGGTCGGCATCGAGCTGCGGCATGTCCAGGGCATCCGTCGGCAAAATGCGTCGCAGCACGTCGTAGGTCAGATCGGTCTCGGCGTCGAAGGTCGGCGCGCACACCTTGCCGCGGCTCACGCCGGCATCCATCGTCAAGATCACCAGCTCGCGCGCACGCGTCATGGCGACGTAGAGCAAGCGGGCCCGCTCCTCGAGCGAGAGCCGCAGGTCATCGTTGCGCAGGCGAACGAATGCCTCGGCGGGAGAACCCGTCGCGCAGACGTCCTCCATGAGCTCCGGCGGCAACCATAGCGACGTGCCCTTGCCCTTAAACGCATGCTCAAACTGCTTTTTGACGTCATCGCCCTTCACGAACGTACCGTCCGCGAGTTTAACGCCGTCGAAGCGTGCCGGCAGCGCCACGACCTGCGCCCCGCCGTCGACGCGACCCATCTGCGCCGCACCGGACGACTTGCGCACGCCAAAGCACTCCGCAACCGCCACGACCGGATACTCCAGGCCCTTGGACGCATGCACGGTCATGATGCGCACCGCGCCGTCGCCCTCCTCGTTGAGGGCGCCTGGGGCCTCCTTGCCCGCCAAGAAGCGGTCGAAGGCAAGCGCAATGGAACGCGGCGAGTTACCGAACTCGGCCTCCGCCTCGGCCACGGCATCGAGCGCCTTAAGCACGTTGGCGGCAATGGCCCTGCCCTCGGGACCACGCTGTGCCAGACGCACAAACCAGCCGGAGGCGTTGACAGTATCGCGCGCGATGGCGGCGAACGAATCGCGCCCCACACGGCGAAGCGCGTAGCGCAGCACCTCGCGGGCGCGCGTCACGAGCGGCAAGTCTTGCAAACCCGGCACATCGAAATCGCTCATGATACCCGCATCGATGTTGCGGCGCGAGGTCTCCCCCGTCTGGTCGTCCAGCTTGGTCGCCAGCGCCAGGAACTCCTGGGCGCCGAGCGCAAACATCGGTGAGGCCAGCAGCGGCATAAGACCCTGCGCCGTATCGGCCGGGTTAGCAAGCGCGCACACCAGGGCACGCACCGTTTGGACCTCGGCAGCCTGGGCAAAGACCGAACCGCCCGCGATGACGCAGTCGAGTCCCTGGTCGCGGAAAGCCTGAGCATAAACGTCGGCATTGGTCATGCGGCCCAGTAGCAGCACCATGCCGCCCTGGGGCTGGCCCGCTTTAACGAGCGCTTGGAACCGCTCCGCAATCGCACGAGCTTTCGCCTGCGTTCGCTCCTGGGTGCTGCCGCCGGCAACGAGTAGCGCCTGGCGGCGCGAAGCCTTTGCCTTGAGCTTGTCCTTGCGTTTGTCACTCGGCTCAAGATCCAAGAATCCCTGCATCAAACCACCGGTGTCGCCGTCAAAGACGCGCGCCACATAGCGCAGCACCTCGTCGTGGCTGCGGAAGTTGCGTACAAGCTTGACGAGCTCGCCGGTGGGGGCATCGGACGTGGCGACCGTCTCGGACGCCGTCGTCGAACCCACCTTGCGCTCCTGGCGACGGAACACCTCGACCTCGGCACCACGGAAGCGGTAGATCGACTGCTGCGCATCGCCTACGGTGCACAGTGCGCGCTCCCCCGCGCCCGTCAGGTAACGGATCAAATCGACCTGCATCTGGTCGGTATCCTGGAACTCATCGATCATGACCATCTTAAAGCGACCCTCATAGGCCGCTCGAATAGCCGGGTAGTCGCGCAGCGCCTCGTACGCCATACGCAGTAGGTCGTTGTTATCGAGCGCGGACTGGCCGGCCTTCAGCGCGCGATACTCAGCCTCCACGGAACGGGCCAGGCCCACCAGCGCATCGAGCGCGGGACCACCGCAGGCCAGCACGATATTGATAAACGCATCGGCGGCCTCGGCCTTGAGTAGCTCCACCTGCTCCTTAGGAAACGCCTTGCTCGCCCGAGGCATGCTGCACGACATCATGAGTCGCGCCGCATCCTCCATGGTTTTGCCGCTCGCCTCAAACGCGTCGATGGCATCGAGTGCCACCTGCGCTTTCTCGGTCGCGGCCTTGCTCGCACCCAACGCCGCGCGATAGGCGTCGGCAAGCGCAGAGGTGTCGGCCTGGCCGCGCGCCACGCACACATCGTCCATGCCGCCCGGCAGCTGGCTCGATAGCTCCAGCAGGTCGCGCACCAGACCTTTGATGGTGGCACCGGCGCCAAACGGCCCGCCCTCGCCCGCCATGGGATACCAAGCGTAGAGGGCCTTAAGCGAGGCGGCGAGCTCAGGCGCGGCATCGGGCGCCGTCGCGCGCCCCAGCACATGCTCGACAGCCTGATCCATAAGCTCATCGGTATCGGTAAGCACCGTGAACTCGGGATCGATGCCCAGCTCCAACGCATGCGCGCGCAGGATGCGCGAACACATACCGTGAATGGTCGAGATCCAAGCGTCGTCGACGGTCAGGGCCTCCTCGTCCATACCCTCTTCGATAAGCGCGCGACGCACGCGGTCGCGAATCTCGGCCGCGGCATCTTTGGTAAAGGTAATGGCGAGCACCTGGTCCAGATGCTCAACGAACGGACCGGATTCGGGCGAGAGCGCGTAGACGATGCGGCGCGTGAGGGTAAAGGTCTTGCCCGAACCGGCACCCGCCGAGACAAACAGCGGACGGTCGAGCGTTTTGACGATCTGCAGCTGTTGCGGCATCAAAGTCGAAAGATCCATGGTCTACACGTCCCTCCTTACAAACGTTCCTTCGTGGTTATACGAGCAGCGCGCATGCGCGGCCTGAGCCGGCGTCGGGTCGACGGCGGCAACGTCGCCTGCCTCGAGTTCGTGCAGGCGCTCGGCGATGCCGGCCTCCACGCGATCGAGCAGGGCGTCGAAGTCCATGCTGCCACCCTCGCCGGGAAAGCCCTTCTTAAGCCCCGGGATGCGGCCGTCACCACGCTCCTCCTCGAGCAGCTCGGCACTCGCGGCGCCGCGCAGCGCCGGTTTGCCGCCCTTGGTCGAAAAATAGAGCGCCGCACGGGCATCCAGATCCAGCGCCCGGCGCATGGCCTGCGCATAGATAAGCGTCTGGGTATGGGGCGGCAGCCACCGCGGGTCGTCGATGGCGGCCTCGCCCGATTCCTCGTCGCGCACCGTGGGGTCGGCGAGTTTAAACTCCTCAACGCCCGTGCGATGCTTGTAGTCGATTACCACGGCGCGATTCTCGGCATCCACATCCACGCGGTCGATGCGCCCGCCGAGCGGCCAGCCGGCATACTCGACCTGGAGCTCGTTGAACGCAAACTCCAGGTAGCGCGGCGCGAAGGGCGCGAGCGCCTCGGACTCGTAGGCAAGAACGCCCTCCAGCTGCGGCAAAATCTCGGCCACCTGGCGCTCCTCCACCGGGGAGAGCGGCACGAGCGGGCCCTCGGTACCGCGCTTGCCCGCATGCTCGGCCAAGGTCTCGTCAAAGACCTCGCGCAGCAGCTCCTTCGCGCGTGGCAGATTCATGGGTGTCACGCGCTCCATGCCCTCCTGGGGCAGACGGGCATGCAAGTGTTCCAGCACGTCGTGGACAAAGTTGCCCTTCTCCATATTGCCAAAGCCAGCGTCGATCGACTGGGGCTTCACGCGGTACGAGACGAACCAGCATAGCGGGCAGGTCGAATAGGCCTCGATCTGCGAGGCAGACGTCAGGCGCGGCACCAGCGGCGCATCCTCGCCCTCGCCATCGCGACGACGCAGGACCAGATACGGAATGGCTTCATCGCTCAGATGCTGAGGAGCTTCGCAGGTCACGCGCTCGCGCCTAAGACCTTCGCCTGCCGCGGGATCGAAGTCCCTTACGATATCGCCCTCACCCACACACTTCGCCTTGTCGGCGCCAACGGCCTTAGCGTCGTCAGCGGCCTTGTCGGCGTCAGCGGCCTTAGCATCGTTAGCGGCCTCGGCATGCGCCCGCAACTCGGTCCACACGGCCGCCGGATAGCACTCGCGCGCCTGACGATCGTGGGTCACACGGGCGAGCGTAACCGGACCACGCGACGCTTGTATCGCGCGGCCAAAGCGTGCGCGCAGCAAGGCCGCAGGCTCAAGCGTCACGTCCTCGCGACCGAGGCTCGCCGTCAGCGTGGTCAGCGGCCCCTCTTCGTGTGAGAGCGGATAGCTGTCCAGATCGACATCGGCAAACAGCACGGCATCGTAGCTGCCGGGGCGCAGAGCCGCCGCATCGGCAAGCGAAGCAAAGCGAACCTGGGCGCGTGGCGCACGGTCAACCTCGTAGGTCTCGTAATCGTAGGCGGCGCTACGCTTGTCCACCTTGGTTCGAATGTCATCGAGCACGGGCACGGTCGCGGCCTGCGACACGTCGAGCGCACGGGCGCCATTCATAAGGATGTCGATGACGTGGCGCAGCAGGGCCACCTCCGCCTGGCGACGGGCCTGACCGTCGAGACCGCCAAGTGCGCGATCGGGCAGTGCCTCGGCAACGGCAAGCATGGCCTTGAGCGCCGTCACGGGTTTGTCGCGCCACAGCGCCTGGAACACGTCCGAGATCACGCACGGCACGCTCTTAAACCAGTTCTCGTCGCTCGCCGCTTTACGCGCGCCCCTCACCTGGCCCTGCACGCTCTGCAGCAGGCTCTTGACGCCCGCAGTGGTCTTGCTGCGCGACAGTCGCATATTCTTGTCGAACGTGCGCGCGCTGGCGGCGTCGGCACCCGAAAGCGGGCTGTAAATCCAGTCGGTAAGCTCCGGAGCGGGCCACCACTCAGTCTTAGAAGCTGCCCCTTCGTCGGCGGCCTTCATACGCTCGATCAGGTTGGCGAGCGCCGTGAACTGCCTGCCCGCAATGGATTGGGAAAACGCCGTGAACTCGGCCGTCTCGGCAGCAACGTGGCGCGCCGCCAAACGAGCGGCAAGCTCGCCGAACAGCTGGGGTGCCCGGGCGGACACCACGAGTACGCGCACGGGATCGACGGGTGCGGAGGCGGCATCGTTGACCTTGGACTCCTTGCGCGCTTTCACCATCTTATCGATGACGTCCGCATAGACACGGGCACGGGCATGGGGCCCGGCGACTTCCACAAAGGCAGGACGTACGACGGACTTTGGAGCAATCGCGGGAGCGCCGGCATCCTCGTCCAGCGGCGCGATCTCAAACAGCACACCGCGGACATCAAATGCCGCGGCAAGCTCCTCGCGCATCGCCGCTTGCTCGCGGGCAAGCAGCACGACAACCTCTCCCCCGTTGTTTGCCACGGCGGACAGCAGCTCGAGCAGGCTATACGTAAATGACGTGGCGCCGCGCACGCAAACGGCGCGGGCGCACCCCGGCAGGTTGTCGGCCAAAGCGCCGGCCATAATGTCAGCCGCCTCGCAGGGCTCGACCATATCTCGACGGTCCAAACCGCGCGCATAGGCGCACAAAAGTTCAAACACGCGAGCCTCGGCGTCGCTTCTGGGCTTGGGCTTGCAAACGTTGTCGCAGCAACGCTCGGCACCTGTCCCTGCCACACCCGGCAGCACATCGCGAGCCATACGCGCGAGCATACGCACCGTGCCCTGGCTGCGCGAAAGCGGCTGCAGGTCGGCGTCGTCGAGACGCGCTACCATGTCCGAAAACAGCATCTGGCGCTGCAGGTTGTCGACGAAACCGCGCCCGTCGCCCAAAAGCTCCCAAAGCGAGCGAAGCCACGATGTAGGCGTCTTGTAGTCAATACCCAGCGAAACGCCGGCTTCCGCCGCATCATGACGGCACAGGTCGAGCTCGGCAAACGTTGGCGCCAGCAGCACGGCACGCCCGTGGCGGGCAATAAGGTCGGCAAGCAGCGCCGCCTCGGCATCGCTCAAATCCGCGCCGGCGTTGGTGGTATAGATTCGAACAGGCATGGTCCTCCACTCAAACCGTTCGCAATATTCAATGCTTCCATCCTACCCGCCCGCGCGGACAGATTTGCCCCACGCCAACAGATTTGACCCCTTGGAGACAGAGGAAAATGGATCACCGAGGAGGTCAGTCTAACCCAGTGATCCGTTTTCCTCCGTCCCCAAAGGATCAAAAAACCGCCCCCGAAGGGACGGTTCTGCGCAATTCGTTTGTTGCCGCTGGCCTACTCGCCATCCTCCAGTTTGATGAGGATCTTGCGATAGCCGCCGTACTCGCCGTTGAGTGCCTTTGAAACGCGGCTCACCGTAGTGGACGAAGCGCCGGTGCGGGCCTGAACCTCAACATAAGGCTCGCCCTCATCCAGATAACGCGCAACCTGCAGACGCTGCGATAGATCGCAGATCTCGCGCGGCGTGCAGATATCGGTCAAAAACGCTTGGATATCCTTCTCGTCATCCAAAAGACTAAATGCGTGGACCAGCTGCTTGACATCAGGCTTGTCAAACATGTTCTCGATATTCATCGATCACCGCCAAACCCGCCAAAAGGCATCGAAGTTGATACTGACATCGGGCATCGTTCGCCCGTTCTATGCAATAGGGCAACGCCTGTGGCTTTTGCCCGTAGCAGTTTAGCACACCACCAAACTAAAGCGACAAAACTCTCTGCCAGCGGCGCGTTTTCTAGGACGAACGCCGTTTTGAAACCGAATGCGCACGTAAGCTCCACGAATATCTGAGACAATGGGCGGCCGAACAAGGCGGCACACCCGAGCGGCCGTCCAAGCTGCCGCAGCAAACCGCTTCACGCGACACCGACGCACCCTGCGCAAGAAAGGATTCACACCATGCGCTTTATGCTTAACTGGCTCTTTACCTCGATCGCCATCGCGATTGCCACGTTCCTCGTCCCCGGCATCCAGCCCTTCGGTTTTGCCGAGGCCTGGGTCTGTTTCGCCTTCGTGGGACTGTTCCTGAACATCGTCGATTCGCTCGTCAAGCCGTTCCTGACGGTTATCTCGCTGCCGCTCACGATCATTACGCTGGGTATTTTTCAGCTCGTAGTCAACAGCTTTATGCTCGAGCTGGCCAGCTATCTGTCGGTCAATCTGCTGGGCGCGGGCATCTCCATCGCCAGCTTTGGATCGGCCTTTATGGGCAGCATCCTGGTGTCCATCATGCGCAGCATCCTCGACAGCATCGCCGAGGGCTAAAACGGCCATTCCGGCCGCGCCCGTCTCAACAGCCCAAAACGAAGGCCGCCCATCACAAAAATGGGCGGCCTTCTTATTTGCCAAGTCTCAAAGGGCGAGAGAATCTGCCATTTCCACCCCGTCCCCAAATGGCAGGTGGGCTAGATCACGTAGTCGTAGCCTTCGTTGGGAGCGACAAGTTGATCGAGCGTCACACCGTCGAGGTAGTCGTTGATAAGCTTGTCCAGGTTCTTCCACACGTCGAGCGTGGGGCACTCGTCAGAGCGCGAACAACCCTTGCAGTCGCCATCCAGGCAGGCGACCGGCGCCAGGCTGCCCTCGGTCAGGCGCAAGATCTCGCCCACCGTGTACTGCTCGGGCGGGCGCGTGAGCACATAGCCGCCGCCCTTGCCGCGCATGCCCGAGAGCATGTTGGCGCGCACGAGCGTAGCCAGAATATTCTCGAGGTACTTCTCCGAAATACCCTGACGCGCCGCAATCTCTTTAAGCGGGATACGGCCTGTCGCCTGGTGCTCGGCCAGGTCGACCATAACGCGCAGGGCATATCTGCCCTTTGTGGAAACCAACATATATATAGCTGCCTTTCGGTCTTTTAATTCGTAGAAATTCTAGCCGAAAAATTGGTTTTGAAAATACCTATTCCCGTCAAGATGGTTAATCGACTCGTAATAATCTTCTATTTCCTATTGCGTTACTAGGCTTTGGTGTCTACTATGCTTGCCAACAGCAAAACGAACAACCTATAAGGTTTGTGGGTTTCGCTGCCACACACACCGTAAAACCACACGGTATCCAGTCATTTGAACACTTTGGAGGTTCACCATGAGCAATGTTTACACGTCCATCGATCAGCTTATCGGCCACACCCCGCTTCTGGAGCTCACCCACTTCGAGGCCGACGAGGACCTCAAGGCCCGTGTGCTCGTCAAATTGGAATACTTCAACCCCGCCGGGTCCGTCAAAGACCGCGTCGCCAAGAACATGATTGACGAGGCCGAGAAGGCCGGCAAGCTCGTGCGCGGCGGCGACTACACCATCATCGAGCCCACCAGCGGCAACACCGGCGTCGGCATCGCCTCGGTGGCGGCGGCCCGCGGCTACAAGGTGATCATCACTATGCCCGAGACCATGTCCGTCGAGCGCCGCAAGCTCATGCAGGCATACGGCGCACAGCTCGTGCTCACCGACGGCTCCAAAGGCATGAAGGGCGCCATCGCCAAGGCCGAGGAGCTGCAGAAGGAGACCCCCAACAGCATCATCGCCGGCCAGTTTGTGAACCCCGCCAACCCCGCCATCCACAAGGCCACGACCGGCCCCGAGATCTGGGACGACACCGACGGCAAGGTCGACATCTTTGTAGCCG